>JALNZK010000084.1 GCA_023229365.1 Pseudomonadota bacterium
GGCCCGGGGCGCGTGGCGCGGGAGCTCCAGGGCAAGGGGTGCACGGTCGTCGGGCTCGACCTGCGGGAGCCCGACCCCGCGAACATGACCAGGTTCATCCGCTGGGATCTGAACGCCGACACGATCCCGGAGGAGGTGTTCGAGTACGAGTACATCCTGCTGCTCGACATCATCGAGCACCTCGAGAACCCGGAGCGGTTCGTCGACATGCTGCGGCGGGGCGCCAAGACCTCGCGCCCCACCGTGATCCTGACGACCGCGAACGTCACGTTCCTGGTGCCGCGCCTCATGTTCCTCGCCGGCCAGTTCAACTACGGGAAGCGCGGCATCCTCGACATGACCCACACGCGGCTGTTCACTTTCTACACCATGAAGGATCTCCTCGAGCAGTCGGGGTACGAGATCGTGGAAACGCGCGGCATCCCGGCCCCGTTCCCGAAGGCGCTCGGCGACGGGAGCGTCGCGCGCGCGCTGCTGCGCGTCAACGAGGCGCTCATCCGCGCGAGCAGGCCGGTGTTCTCCTACCAGATGTACTTCGCGGCGCGGCCGCTGCCGACCGTGGACAACCTGCTCGACGTCTCCATCGGCCACTCGGAGCGGGAGCCGGAGGCGGGGAGCCGATGAGCGGAGGGGTGCGACGGGTCGCGGTCCTCGCGGCCGCGAAGGCGAGGAAGAACGCGGTAACGGCGATCAGCTACGGCGTGCCCGCCCTGCTCCTGCTCGCGCTGGCGTTCAAGATCGTGACCGCGGCCGCGCTCGGCGTGGAGGCGGGCCCGACGGTGCCGCCGGACGGCTACGTCGCGAGCGAGGATCGGGTGAAGCTCTACTGGAGGCGGGGCTCCCACGTGGGCGACTTCACGGTGCAGGTCGCGGTGGGGACGAAGTTCGACACGCCCGTGTTCACGAAGAAGACGACCGAGACCAGCCTCGTCCTCCCCCGCCTGGAGCCGGGCAGGGAGTACTGCTGGCGCGTCGTCGAGGAACCCGGCGCACGGCGCGCCTGTTTCACCACCCAACCGATGTTCGTCCCGTACTGAGCCATGACGGAGAGGCAGAAAGAGATCGTCGCGGGCCTGCCGGAGCGGATCGTCGACCGCATCGGCCGCGCGGCCACCTACGCGCTTCCGGCGATCGGATCCCTGGTGGTCCTCTACGCATGCATCCCGCTCCTCGAGGGCGGGGTCGGCGTCGGGTGGGACGAGATCTACCACCAGGCGACGGAGAAGCTGACCGCCGAGATGCTCGGGAAGGGAGAGAACCCCTGGGGCCTTCTGCAGTCGATGTTCGGCTACCCGGGGTTCCGGTTCTACCAGTCGCTCCACTACCTCCTGGCCGCGGCGATCCAGCTCGCAACGGGCGCCGGAGCCACGATCGTGCACAACTGGCTCGTCGTGCTCCTGTTCGCCGCGACCCCGTGGACGTACCGCCGGCTCTGCCTCTCCATCGGCCTGACCCCGTTCGCAGCTGGCGCCGCCGGCCTCCTGTGCGTCGCGTCCATCAACGGGACGTCCAACTCCTTCGAGTCGTACTTCGAGTGCGCGTTCGTGACGCAGGCCCTGGCGTCCGTTCTCCTGCCGCTCGCGCTCGCGGCCCTCGTGACCCTCGTTCGGGAGGGAAGGGGCACCGTACGGGTCGGCGTCCTCATGGCGCTCACCGTCCTCGCCCACGCCGCCTTCGCGATCTACGCCGCGCTGGCGGCCGCCCTCGTCATCGTCGTCTTCCTGCCGACCGATCGCCGCACCTGGCTCCGCCTCGGCGGCGCGGCGGCGCTCGCCGGCGTCCTCGCGGCGGGGTGGGCGGTGCCGTTCGTCCACTACCAGCGGGTCGACAAGCCGGTGAGCGACATGGTCGCCCGCGCCGATCGGACGATCTGGTTCAACGGCCTCGATCCCGGGGAGATGAGCCGCCAGCTGGCGAGCGGGAGGCTCCTCGACGGCGGGAAGATGGACAACACGCCGGAGGCCAAGACCGAGACGCTCCTCAACATGGTGGTCACCGAGGAGACGCGCTTCCCGTTCCTCACGCTGCTCGCGGCGGCCGGGCTCCTCGTCGCGCTGGCCGGCTACCGCAGGCCCGAGAACCGGCTGCTGATCGCCGGGCTCTCGTTCGGCCTGCTCCTGATGCTCGGCGCGGACGACTTCCGGGAGTTCTACCGGCTGCCGCTGGCGAGCAGCCTCCAGGCGTTCCGCGTCAGCTACTTCATCGAGCTGTTCGCCTTCGCCCTGGGCGGCGCCGCGCTGGCGCGCTTCGGGGCGCTGCTCGTGACGTGGTGCTCGAAGATCGTCCCCGCGCTCGTTCCCAAGATCGTCGCCGCGCTGCTCGTCGGAGGAGGGCTGTGCTACTTCTGGACGAGCACCGTCCGGATCGCGACGCCGATCGTGGACACGAGGGACGTGTCGTTTTTTAACCGGGTCATCGACGTCATTGACAAGTCGGGCAAGGCGAGCCGGCAGAAGCGTGTCGCGGTCAAGTTCTCGAAGCCCGACCGCAAGTTCAAGTTCGCGCTGGAGCACTGGATCGAGCTCGAGGGCGGCTACTCGACCGTGTGCAACCACTGGACCTCGTCCTCTCCCACGAACAACCTCCACGTTTGCGGCCCACTCTCCGCGCCTTGGACGTCGCCGCAGTACCAGCGCCTGCTCGGCATCCGCTTCTTCGTCATCGAGAGGGGCAACGTCGACAAGTTCGTCGGCGACGACTCGCCGCTGAAGGGCGAGTACCGGAAGCTGGGGAGGGTCGGCAGCCTCGGGGTCGTGGAGGATCGGCGGGCCGGCTATCTCCACGAGGCCCCGGGCCCGCGCGTGCTCGTGGTCGCGACACCGGCCCAATGGTACTGGCTGACGAAGCGCTGGGTGGCGCGGTGGCCGGCGAGGATCGGACGGCCCGAGACCCCGTGGCCGCTACTCGTCCCCTCCGAGGCGTTGGAGGACGAGGCGCTCGTCGGCGCGGCCGATGCCGTGCTGTACCTCGACGACCGGGACGTCGATCGCGATCGCGCGCCGCTCTCGAAGATCGCGGCGTCGGAAAAGAAGCTGGCGCTCGGCATGCCCGTCGACGGCGTCGCCGGACACGTGCTCGGCATCGGGGATCCGAGCTGGGACGCGGTGCTGAAGCTGCCCCTCCGCCCGTCGGTCGGCGCCGCGATCAAGCGGTTGGACCGCGGAAAGGACCCCGATCGCCTGCGCTTCCGGGTCGACGCATCGGCGCCGACCCTGTTCGTGCTGTCGATGCAGCACTTCGAGGACTGGCGCGCCCGGATCGACGGCCGGCCGGTGACGGTGGCGTCCGCCGGGCCGGACATGGTGGCGGTGGTGGCCCCGTCCGGCGAGCACGAGATCGACTTCGCCTACGAGCAGTCGACGATGGAGATCACGACGATGTGGATCTCCGCGATCGGCTGGGCGGGCGTGATCGCCTTTGGCCTGTTCCTCACCGGTCGGGGCGGGTGGCGCAGGCTCCGCAAGAAGAAGGCGGTTTAGTCCGAGAATACCTGCGCGCCGAACTGCCCGGCCCCCTTGCTGACCCGAATCTTCACGACGTAGGTGCCGGTGAACCGCGGGCACGGCGCGGTGTCCATCACCGCGTACCCGTCGAAGGACTGGTCCTTCTGGAGCTCGGCGCGATCCTTGTCGAGGAGGACGACGTCGAGATCCTTCACCGACGGCGCGCCCGCCCCGATGATCGTGTAGCAGTGCCCGGCCGTGAGCTTCGCGTTGAAGACCTGCTCGCCGTTCGTCGCGAGGTTGCCGCGCACGACCTGCATGACCGCCGCGCGACCCTTGCCGAACTGCGCGTGCAGCTGTCGGATGCGGTTCGCGATGAAGTCCGCCTCGGCGCCACCGACCTTCTCCGGCGTACCTATCGCGCGCTTCGCGGCGTACACCCCCACGGCGAACGCGCCGGCGCCGCCGTACATGGCGACCTTGATCGTCGCGGCCGCGCGGCCCGGCGCGCACCACTGAGCCGCCGGACGGACCCCGGAGATCCGATCCGCCGCGACCTCCTTCCCGTCGACCTCGACGGTGAGCGTGAGGTCCTGCACGCCCGCGCCGCCCGCGCCGAGGAACTTGTAGCACCGCGCCTCCGGCAGGACGACGTCGAAGGTCGCCGCGTTCCTGTGTCCGAGCGTCCCGATGTAGGCGTCACCGAGCGCCTCCATGCCCGCCGCCGCATGGTCCGCGCTTTCGTCGAGCGCGAGCGCGACCGCGGCCTCCTCTGCGGACGCGGTGCCGTTCTGGCGGCTCTCTGCGTACAGCTGCAGCGCGTATGGTCCGTGGCCCGCGTACACCTGGAGCCGCAGCTTCACCTCGCCGTCCGCCTCCGCGCACATCACGGCGTACGGATCCGCCACCGCGCCCTGATCCGCCGCCACCTGCGCGCCCCCTTTGAGGACGCGCAGATCGAGGTCGGTGATCTCGTCGCCGCCGACGGCGAGCACGCGGTAGCACGCGCCGCGGCGCAGCACCTCGAGGAACTCCACGGACTGCCCCTCCGACATCCCGCCGGAACGCACGGCGCCCACCGGCACGTAGTCGACGCCGAACGCCTCGGCGCGCGTGTCGAGAGCCGCCTTCATCTGCGCCGCGCTCTTCTCCGCGGAGGCGGGGCCCGGATTCGCAGAGATCAGGATCGCCGCGCACGTGACGGCAACGATCGCAATCGTCCGATGCATCCCGTTCCTCCTCTCCCTCGCTGCGCCACCGCGAGGCCGGCGCGGTTGGACGGACCTTCCCCGGTAGAGGTAGACGATCTCGTCAGGTCCGGGATTCAAGCGCCCGTCTTGCCGCCATGCAACGGCGGGGGGATGGCGATGGACGACCGGAGCGCGCCGTCCTTGTCGTCCGTGAACGGCTGCGACGCGCGGTACGCCTGAGCGAACAGGTGCATCGTGATCACGTTCGCCATGAACGACGTGAAGAACAGCCCGACTCCGAGCGCGACGAACCCCACCGAGGAGAGCGCGCCGGCGGCCAGCGACAGCCCCCACGCGGTGAAGAACGTGCCCTTGTTGGCGCGGACGAACTCCATGATCTGCCCGACGTCGAACGCCGCCTTGAGCGACCGCTTGATGGCGAGCCGCATGAGCGCGAGCGGCAGGATCATGGAGAACATGACGCTGAGCATGATCTCCAGCAACAGGTAGGCGACGAGGATCCAGAGGTTCAACCCCAGGCAGGCCGCGAGCACCTGCACCGTGACGAACAGCGCGATGAGCGGCGACGCCCAGCCGAGCGCGACGAGCATCGGCATCATCCCCTCGTTGAAGAGGCGGCCGAGATCCTTCCAGTCGGGGAGCTTGCCGTCGCGCCCCTCGAGCGCCTCGCAGAGGACGCGCATGAGGTAGCCCATCACGACGAACGCGAAGAAGACGGTGAAGAAGAGCAGAGAGAAGACGCCCCCGAGGAGCAGCTTGCCGACGCCGCCCGGCGACTTGAACGCAAAGGAGAACGAACGCTCGATGTTCATCCCGACGACCTCGACGCGACTGTCTCGCGAAGTCTTGGATCACAAAACGAGAAATCGTACACTTTTTTTCCGCGCCGCGCCAGAGCGCCTCAGGCGCCGCCCTTCTGGCGCATCTCCTTCTGCCAGACGCGGACCTGGTTGCGGCCGCCCTCCTTCGCCGCGTACAGCGCGATGTCCGCGCGCCCGATCAGCTCCTCCTTGGAGCGGGCGTGCGCCGGATAGGTGGCGATGCCCATGGAGATCGTGCACCTGAACTCGCCCTTCTCGGAGCGGAACGCTTGGCCCTCGAGATCGCGCCGGATCCGCTCCGCGAGCTTCTGCGCGCCCTCGGTGCCGGTGCCCGAGCAGATGACGATGAACTCCTCGCCGCCGTACCGCGCGGGGAGATCCGTGTCGCGCACGACGTTGCGGCGGAGCGTCTCGCCGAGCCCCTTGAGCACGACGTCGCCTACGGGGTGGCCGTAGGTGTCGTTGACGGCCTTGAACTTGTCCACGTCGCACAGGATGAGCGAGGTCTCGGTGG
Source organism: Pseudomonadota bacterium (assembly GCA_023229365.1). Taxonomy (NCBI): domain Bacteria; kingdom Pseudomonadati; phylum Pseudomonadota; species Pseudomonadota bacterium. The sequence continues at coordinate 5,990 of JALNZK010000084.1, forward strand.
AGAACCGGAGGCTGTGGGCGAGCTGCCGATCGAGCTCCTCCTGGAACACGCGGTGGTTCGGCAGGCCCGTGAGCCCGTCGGTCGTCGCGAGCTCCTCGAGCCTGCGGACCATGCGCGCGTTCTGCAGCGCCGTCCCGAGTTGGTTGATCATGACCTGCAGCATGGTGCGCACGTCGTCGGGGTAGGCGCTCGGAGCCTCGGTCGCGAGCACCAGGGCGCCGAGCGCCTCGTCGCCGGCCGTGAGCGGGAGCACGAGCGCCGATCGCATGCGGGCGAACGCCTTCTGCGCCTTCTTCGTGAAGATGATCTGCTGGCTGGGATCGAACTCGCCGCGGTAGGGCAGGTAGTGGCGGTTCTTGAGCACGGACCCCGCGAGGCCGGTGGTGTCTGCGACCTCGACCCCCACGAGCGGCTCGACGGTCTCACCGCGGACCGCGCGGACGACGAGGCGCCCGCGGTCCGTCGCGAGTGCAACCGCGGCCAGGTCGAACGGCGCGAGCCGGCCCGAGGCGTCGAGCGCCGCCTCGACGACGTCGTCGAGGGTCAGCGCCTTCGTCAGCAGCTCAGAGGCGGAGAGCAGCTTCGTCTGCTCCGTCTTCGCGCGCTCGAGCTGGGCGAAGATCCGCTCGTTCGAGACGATCTGCAGGATGCTCTCCACCGCGCCCACGAGGTTCTCCTGATCCACGGTGCCGAACGAGCGGCCGTCGACGCGATCCGCGCACAGCACGCCGCGGACGGCGCCGTGCTCGATGACCGGGACGCCGAGGAAATCGGTCGTCGCGACCGGGGATTCGTAGTACGGTAGGCTCGCGCCGCCCGGCTTCGCGCCCTTGAGCGCGAGGGGCGTGCGGCTCTGGATGATCGCGCCCACGACGCCCTCTTTGCGGTCGATCTTCCGCGTGGCGATGTGCTCGGTGACGTCGGAGACGCACTCGAAGATCCGCAGCGTCTCCCCGCAGCCGTCCAGCCAGAGGAGCACGCACGTGTTGAGCCCCATCGTCCGCTTCAGGAGATCCACGTGGTGGTACATCGACCGCCGCACCTCGCCCACGGTGCACCGGGCGAGCCGCTCCTGCTCCTCGCCTCGGGCCGAGGCCGGCCGCGCCTCGCTCGTGGCGACGGTCAGGCGGAAGGCGCGGGCGTCGTCGGCGACCGCGATCCTGTCGCGCGCGAGGTTCTCCGCCGCCTGACGCCGCGTGCGGGACACCTCGCGGCGCGTGAAGACGAGGTTCAGGAGGGAGAACAGGACGATGAACAGAGCGTGGATCACCGCGGCGGGGAGAGAGGCGTTCGCGCCGGCGAGCGCGACGAAGCCGAGCTCGAGACCAATCGTCGCGGTGACGAGGGTGAACCCGACCCACTGCGGCGTGTAGACGACGAGGAACGCCACGAGGATGAAGATCAGCGGGTACGCCGGCGAGGTGAGCCCGCCGGAGATCTGGACGAGGGCGTGGGTCGCCACGACGAGCAGGAGGCCGAGCTCGAGGTCGGCGCGCCAGCTCGTCGCCGCGGTCCTCCCGCTGCCCGCGAGCCTTCTGTGCACGTTGACGCCGAACGCCGCGGCCCAGACGCCGAACATGCAGATCGCGGCGGCCTTGCGCGCGCCGCTCGTGGCGACGTCCGAGAACAGGCCTGCGACGATCGCCGCGGCGAAGGCGCCGGCGAAGACGAAGCTCCACGTGACGCGGAAACCCCGCCGGATGCCGTGGATCGTGTATTCGAGAACGGTCACGCGCGCTCCTCCAACGAACAACGTACAGAGGCGGTGCCCGGCGGGTCAAAATATCGGTCCTTCCATCTCCAAGGCGAAGATCGCGCCGAAGCCCGCAGGGCAAAGGCGGACCCGTCTTCCGCCTATTTGCGCCGAGAGGGCGGAGTGCTAGATAACGAAGGGAGGAGGCGCGATGATCACCGTGAACGGGAGAGAGACGCCCTGGACCGACGGCACGACCGTCGCGTCGCTGCTCAAGGACGCCGGCTTCGTCTTCCCGCTGCTGATAGTCCGCGTGAACGGCGCGCTCGTCGATCGCGAGGACTACGCGTCCCGCGCCGTCGCCGACGACGACACGGTCGAGGTCGTGCACCTGATGAGCGGCGGCTGAGCTCCTACGGGATCTTCAGGAGCTCCTTGACCTTCGAGATCACCTGCGGAGCCTGGATCGGCTTCGTGATGTAGACGTTGGCGCCGAGCTGGAGGGCCCGCTGCCGGTCCTCCTCCGCGCCCTCCGTCGTGATGATCACGATCGGCACGTCGCGGTGGATGGCGTCCGAGCGGATCCGCTTCACGAGCTTCAGCCCGTCCATGATCGGCATGTTGATATCGGTGATGACGATATCGAAGCGACCGGAGGCGAGCTTCTTCAGGCCGTCCACGCCGTCGTCCGCCTCGACCACCCGGAGGTTCTTGAGGCGCGCCAGCGCGAACACGATGAGCTGCCGCATCATCGGCGAGTCTTCAACGACGAGGCACGTGTATTCCGCCATCCTAGAGATCCTCCATCGCGTCAGACGCGCCGATACTGGTCGAGCCCGACGAAAACGTCCTGTACCTTGGCGAGCAACCCCGCGCCGGCGATCGCGGCGGCGGCGTGCGAGCCGAGGAGCCTGAACAGCTCGATATCCATTTTCACGAACGAGGTCTTCTGCTCGAGGAAGTCGTACACGGCGATGACGCCTATCACGGTCTGCCCGAAGACGAGCGGGACGCACGCGAGCGGGACGCCCTTCTCTCGGCGCTCGGACGGGTTGCCGAGGTACTGCACCGCCGTCGAGACGGCCTCCCCGATGATCCCGTCGGAGCCTCTCACGACGTGGCCGGCGAGCTCGTCGCAGTGGAAGAGGTGCACCGGCTCCAGGATGATCTCGCCGGCGCTCCCGCCGCGCCGCAGGAGCACCGCGAACCGGGCGACGCCGACGAACTGCATCAGGATCTGCTCCATGATGCTGAACACGTCACCCGGCGTGAGCGCGATATGGAGCTGGAACGAGGCGACGTAGAGGTTGGCCATCGTGTCCAGCTCGAGCTCCACCTCGTGGAACTTGGCGTGGTAGTCGGAGTTCTCCTGTTTGGTGTTCTCGATGCGCGTCGCGAGGGCGTGCTTCTCCTTCTCGAGCGCCTCGATCTTGACGAGCAGGTCGCGGATGGCGTCGTCCGAGGCGAGCTGCAGCCTGAGCACCGCGTTGTCGTCCCGGAGCGTCCTGAGCTGCCCCTGCAGCTCGTGGACCTCCTTGAGCAGCTCGTTCGTGAACTCGGCGCCCTGCTTGAAGAAGGTTTCGAGGAACTCCTCGCGCTGCACGGTCAGGCTGCGCGATGCGTAGGATTCGCCCGATGCTGCGTCCGCTTTGTCCGCCATGTCTTGTACCGCGCTCCTTGCTGTTGCCCGAACGCCGGATGCATAGCCTAGCACGGCGGGGCGGGTCGAACAACGACACGCCGGCCGACACGCCGGCCGGGGCCGGAAACGCTCCTGACCCCCGTCATGCAAACCGGCGCCGAAACGTGCTGTCGTGGCGGCATGGGCGACGGGTTCGACAGGCTCAAGGAGCGGGCGAGGCGGGCGCTCTCGGGCGTGCGGCGGGAGCTCGATCGCCCGGGGCTCGTGCGGGCCGCGGTGCTCGTCCCGTTCGTCCGGCGCGACGGCGAGCCGTTCCTCGTGCTGACGCGGCGCACCATGCGCGTCGCGACGCACAAGGGGCAGATCTCGTTCCCGGGCGGCGCGGCCGAGCCCGGGGACGCCGACTTCCGGGCCACGGCGCTCCGGGAGGCCGAGGAGGAGATCGGGCTCGAGCCGGGTCTCGTCGAGATCGTAGGCGCCCTGTCGGACGGGATCACGACCTCCGGCTTCGTCGTCACGCCGGTCGTCGGGTTCCTCGCGGACGGCGCCGCGTTCGCGCCCCACGAGTTCGAGGTCGCCGAGGTGCTCGAGCTCCCGTTCGCGCGGTTCCTCGACCCGGCGGTGCATCGCCTCGAGACCTTCGAGCACGAGGGCGAGCTCGTGACGAGCCACACCTACGAGGTCGACGACCGCCGCGTCTGGGGCGCGACCGGCCGGATCGTCGCGTCGCTGCTTCGCGCGCTCGGCGAGGGCGACGCAAGTTGAGATCGGGTCCGACGCCTACGGCGCGAACTGGGAGTTGTAGGCGAAGCAGCCCGCGGTCGTGAAGTTGATCGACCCGGTGATGTCCGATCCGGTCGCCGTCGGCGCGGCGGTCAGGTTGACCGCGACGTCGGACGGATCGCAGAAGCCGCGCATCCAGTCGTCGATCAGGGTGCTGCCGGAGTAGGTCCCCTCCTTCACCTGCACGTACGCGGCCTCGACGGCGCCGACGCCGTGGCTCGCCACCGGCCAGATCACGAGCACGTCGACCTGGGTGCCCGTCACCGGGAGGTCGGCGAACTGCATGATCCAGTACGTGTCCGTGCTGTCCATGAACGCCGCGCACGACTGGAACGGGTAGGAGGAGCCCGAGTACTCGTAGTCGGTGACGTTGAGCAGCGCGTTGTTGCCGGCCTGGAAGTCGTCGATCTGGCAGGAGAAGGTGGCCGCCGTGAACGACGCGGTCTTGAGGCAGCGCGGCTGGCCGGTCACTATGGAGCAGCTCGGGAAGCCGGTGTCGTCGCACAGGGTCGCGTCGCCGGCGCAGCTCAGGTAGCACTCGCTGGCGATCTCGTCGACGAAGTAGTCGCCGCAGTAGGAGCTCGTCGGACACGTCGCGTCGGTCGTGCACGGCTCGCCGTAAACGATGTCCGTGTCCGTGTCCGTGTCCGTGTCCGTGTCGGTGTCGGTGTCGGTGTCGGTATCGGTATCGGTATCGGTGTCGGTATCGGTGTCGGTATCGGTGTCTGTATCGGTGTCCGTATCGGTGTCGGTGTCCGTATCGGTATCGGTATCGGTGTCCGTATCCGTGTCGGTATCGGTGTCGGTATCGGTGTCCGTGTCGGTGTCGGAATCCGTGTCCGTGTCCGTGTCCGTGTCCGTATCCGTGTCGGCGTCGGTATCCGTATCTGTATCTGAATCCGTGTCGGTGTCGGTGTCCGTATCGGCATCGGTGTCCGTATCGGTGTCGGAATCCGAGTCCGTGTCGATCGTGCCGACCTCGTTGTCATCCCCGACGGAGGCGCACGCCGCGAGACACGCGGTCAACGACACCAGGGTCAAGCAAGTCATAAGTTTCATGGCCGTTCTCCTTCTCCCCGTAGACTAACACATTCTTGCCACTGAGTTCAGGACCACCTACGCTCGATTTCGAGCCGCCCGGAGGATCGATCTTGGCGTTCGATGATGAACCCTCGAAGCCGTCGCGCGAGGCCCGCCGGGCCATCGCGGAGGTGATCGATCTCCAGCGCCGGGTCTTCGAGCGCCAGAGGCGGATCATCGAGTCCAACGAGGCGCACCAGACGCCGGGCTTCACGCGGTACAGGAACGAGTACCGGCGCGCCGTATCGGGCTACCTCGCGGAGTCCGGCTTCGGCGCCATGTGCGACGCGGTGGCGGGAGCGCGGGTGGCGTTCGTCGCCGACTACCACACGCACAGGCTCGCGCAGAAGACGCTCGTCACTCTCGTGCGCGCAGTGCAGCAGCAGGCCCAGAGCATCGTCATCGCCACGGAGTTCGTGCACCGCCGCCACCAGGCGGCTCTAGAAAGGTACCTCGAGGGGCGGATCAACGAGGCGACGTTCCTCAAGCGAATCCGGTACCGCGAGCAGTGGCCGTACGACATCTGGCCGAACTTCAAGCCGCTGTTCGACCTCGCCGCCGAGCAGGGGTTCCCGATGATCGCGATCGACGCCGACTACCAGCTGCCGCTGCCGGAGCGGGACAGGCTCGCGGCCGCGAGCGTCGCGAAGGCCGCGCGCGGGCACCCGGACGCGGCGATCATCGTGTCGGCCGGACAGATGCACGTTGCGCCGTCGCACCTCCCCGCAAAGGTCGATCTCGCGTTCATCCGTGAGGGGCTCCCGTCGCCGGAGAGGGTCATCGTCTACCAGAACGCCGAGGAGATCTACTGGCAGCTCGCCGCCGAAGGGCGCGAGGAGGTCGAGGTCGTGCAGGTCGCGCCCGGGGAGTACTGCGTCAACAACACGCCCCCGCTCGTGCAGCAGCTCTCGTACCTGCACTGGATCCGCTTCGACGAGGAGCTGATCGAGTACACACAGCTCGAGTCGACGGTGCAGTCGCTGATCGCGGATTTGGCCGCGTACCTCGACCTCGAGATCTCCGACGCGGCGAAGCGGGTGCGCGTGCTGAAGCCCGGGGACCTCGAGCTGCTCGACGCGCTCGAGGAGGGCGGGCTCGACGGGCGCGAGCGGCGCGAGATCCTGCGCCGGATCGAGGCCGAGGAGAGCCTGTGCATTCCGTCGCTCGAGATCGTCTACCTCGCCACGCTGTCGGTGAACCACGCCGCCGAGGAGGCCGCTCACTACCTGAAGCACGTCGTCTCGGGCGCGAGCATCCCGGGCGATCCGCGCGACCTGTTCTACTTCGTGGTGCTCAACGAGGCGTGCGCGTTCTTCGCGTCCAAGGTGGTCAACCCGAAGCGGAAGGCCGATCACACGGGAAGGCTCCGGGCGATCGTGGCGCAGGCGCGCAAGCGGCGCGCCTTTTCGGACGACGAGGCCGCGGCCGAGGTGGCGCTCGAGCACTTAGCCTGGGAGCGCGCGCCGAAGCGCGGCCGCCGCTTCTCCGCCGGCGCCAGGCTCAAGCGCGCCGCGGTGTTCAACGGGGCCGCGCACCTGCTCGGGTACGCCCTCGGCGATCTCCTGTACTACGGGCTCACGGAGGGCACGGTGCCGAAGGCGGCGATCCGCGACCTGTTCGAGGCGAAGCTCGACGGCGACGGCGAGGCGCTCGGCGCCTACCTCGCGCTGTCCGAGAAGGTCCGGGACGTGCGGCTGCCGAGGAGGATCTGAAGATGAGGCTCGAGCTCCGCGCGTCGCTGTTGATCCTGGCCGCCGTCGTCGTCGCTTGCGTGGACGGGGGCGCGGGGCCGGGCGATCCGGACGGGGGTGCGGACGCGGCGGCCGACGGCGGCGCGGATACGGAGACCGAGGCGTCGTGCGGCACGGCCAGCCCGGCGGCGCTCGCTGCCTGCGTGGACGGCGCGCGTTACGAAGCCGATCTCGTCGCTATCGCGATCGAGCGCCCGCAGTGGAGCATCGGTTGGGAAGAGGTGCAGGCGGCGTGCCTCGCGAGGCTCGAGGAGCTCGGCTTTGACGTCGCCCTCGAGGAGTACGGCAGCGGCGTCAACGTCGTCGGTCGCCTCCAGGGCGCGATCGAGCCGGAGGTCGAGATCGTCGTCTCCGCGCACTATGACCACGTCGAGGGCTGCCCGGGCGCGGATGACAACGCGAGCGGCGTCGCCGGCGCGCTCGAGGCGGCGCGCGTCCTCGCCGAGGCGCAGTTCGGGAAGACGCTCGTCGTGGCCTGCTGGGACGAGGAGGAGGAGGGCAAGGTCGGCTCCGAGGCGTTCGTCGCCGCCGCGGTCGCCGCCGGGACGCAGATCGACGTCGCCGTGGTGTTCGAGATGGTCGGCTACACGAACGAGGAGCCGGGATCTCAGGAGCTCCCGGGAGGGTTCGAGCTCGCCTTCCCCGCGCAGATCGCCGAGGTCGCGGAGAACGACTACCGGGGCGACTTCCTCGCGATCGTCGCGGGGGAGGACGCGCACGCGGCGGTCGCCGCGGTCGAGCACCACACGGAGTTGGCCGGCGTCTCGGCGATCGCCCTCGAGTTTCCCTTGGAGTGGCTGTCGTCGGACATGATCGCCGATTTCAGGCGCTCCGATCACGACGCTTTCTGGCAGGCCGGGATCCCGGCGCTCATGCTCACGGACACCGCGAACTACAGGTACGCGGCGTACCACTGCATGGACGGGGACGACGTGCCCGAGAATCTCGATACGGGTTTCGCAGCCGCGATCATCCGCGGCGCGGTGGCCGCCGCGGCCGAGGCGCTCGGGGTGCAGTGACGGCGGTGCCGGGTTCGATCCTCGCGGTCGGCGCGTTTTTCGGCTAGGCTGCGCGTGGTTCGAAAGAGGGGTGACGCGAGATGTGCGGAATCGTCTGTTACGTCGGGAGCAAGTCGTGCAGCGGGCTCATCCTCGAGGGGCTCACGAAGCTCGAGTACCGGGGGTACGACTCGGCGGGCGTCGCGATCCACGACGGCTCGAAGGTCGCGGTCGTGCGAGCGGAGGGCAAGCTCGGAAGGCTCGCGACGGCGCTCGCCGGGCATCCGCTCGCCGGAGCGACCGGGATGGGCCACACGCGGTGGGCGACCCACGGCCGGCCCTCGGAGACCAACGCCCACCCGCATCTCGTGGACGGCGTCGCCGTGATCCACAACGGCATCCTGGAGAACCACCTCGTGCTCCGGCGCGAGCTCGAGGAGGCGGGCGCCAAGTTCGCCTCCGAGACCGACACCGAGATCCTCGCCCACCTGATCTCCCGCGCCCTGGCCCGGAAGGCGGACCTGATGGGCGCCGTGCGGGAGGCGCTCGGCAAGGTCCGCGGCTCGTACGCCCTGGCCGTGATCTGGGACAAGGAGCCGAAACGCATCGTCGTGGCCAAGAACGCGTCGCCGCTCGTGATAGGCGTGGGCGACGGCGAGATGTTCGCCGCGTCCGACGTGCCGGCGATCCTCTCGCACACGAACCGGATGATCTTCCTCGAGGAGGGGGAGATCGCGGAGCTCACCTGCGACGGCGCCAAGATCGAGACGCTCGCCGGTGCGCCCGTGAACCGCCCTTTCAAGACGATCAACTGGACCCCGGTGCAGGCGGAGAAGGGCGGGTTCAAGCACTTCATGCTCAAGGAGATCCACGAGCAGCCGCGCGCGATCGAGGACACGCTGCGCGGCCGCGTCTCCGTGGAGGGGTCGGGCGTCGCCACGGAGCTGATGGGGCTCGACGATCCGTCGGCGCGGCGCATCCGGCGCGTGGTGCTCGTCGCGTGCGGCACGTCGTACCACGCGGCGCTCGTCGGCAAGTACTGGATCGAGTCGCTCGCCCAGGTGCCGTCCGAGGTGGAGCTCGCGAGCGAGTACCGCGCCCGCGGCCCGCTCGTCGACCCGAACGACCTCATCGTCGCGGTGTCGCAGTCCGGCGAGACGCTCGACACGCTCGAGGCGGTCCGCGTGGCCCGAGGCGGCGGCGCGCGGATCCTCGCGATCTCCAACGTGCTCGACTCGGCGATCCCCCGCGCGTCGGACGGCGCGCTGTACACGCACGCCGGCCCCGAGATCGGCGTCGCGTCGACGAAGTGCTTCTCGGCGCAGCTCGCGGCGCTGTTCATGCTCGCCGTGCACCTCGGCCGGCGGCGCGGGACGCTTGAGAAGCCCCGCGCCAGGGAGATGCTGGAGGGGCTGATCAAGGTGCCGGCGCTGATCCGCGAAATCACCGACGCGAGCGGCGCGGTGGCCGAGATCGCGCAGGTCCACGCCTCCGCGCGCGACTTCCTCTTCCTCGGGCGCGGCCTGTCGTACCCGATCGCGCTCGAGGGCGCCCTCAAGCTCAAGGAGATCTCGTACGTCCACGCCGAGGGGTACGCCGCGGGCGAGATGAAGCACGGGCCGATCGCGCTCATCGACGAGCGGATGCCGGTGGTCGTCGTGATGCCGAGCGACGGCTCGCTCGAGCGGATCGCCGGCAACGTGCAGGAGGTGCTCGCGCGGGGCGGCAAGGTGATCGCGATCGCCACGCGCGGCGAGCGGATGATCGACCGGCTCGACGTGGCGCGGATCGACGTCCCGCCCTGCCCGGTGGAGCTCACGCCGCTCCTCACCGTCGTGCCGCTGCAGCTGCTCGCCTACCACCTCGCCGACCTCAAGGGCTCGGACATCGACCAGCCGCGCAACCTCGCGAAGACCGTCACGGTGGAGTAGGGGCAGGGCTCGGAAAGAACAAGGGACGAAAGCGACACAAGCGACGGAAGGGAGGGCGAATCGCGCTCTCTTCTGTCTCTTCGGTCCCTTCTGTCGCTTCTGTCGCTTCTCGCCGGCGGTTAGATAGCTGCTCCTCGGTCCAGATCAAAAGAACGTCGGCCTTGCTGTCAGCCGCGCCCACGAGGAGCGCGGCAACGATCCTCCTTCGCGCAAGGCGCTCAGGAGGACGCCCTTCGGGCAAAGCCGAACCTCTCTTGTCCTGGCCGAAGGCCGTGCGCCGAAACGCGTCAGCGCGAAGGCGCATCGTTGCCGCGGGGCTCGACCCCGCGGTCCGTGGGCAGCGAGAGAAATTTTCTTGGCGAGTGTAGCGGACCAGGGAGCAGCTATTCAGAGGACAACAACGACTGCAAGGACGGCACGCCGGGCCGGCGGGCAGTGACCCCAGACGTCCTTGGTGTCCTTGCTGTCCCGCGATCTGGCCTTTTCCCTAACATCCACTATCATCGGCCCGCCAAGAGGAAGGAGGCACCCATGCGCCGAACACCGTCGATTGCTATCCTTGTGGGGCTGCTCGCGGCCTGGGGCTGCGGGACGACCGAGCCGAGCGCGCCCAAGGGCGACGAGGTCGAGAAGCCGAAGGCGGCACAAGCGGAACCCGCGAAGACAGAGGAGGAGAAGACCGTGACGCCCGATCTGAAGGCGATGGCCGCGAAGTTCGCGCCGACCGAGATCGGCGTGGACGAGGCCAAGATCCCGGAGAAGCATCGCAAGGTGATCGTGAAGCTCGTCGAGGCCGCGCGGATCATGGACGACCTCTTCTTCCGCCAGGTCTCGAAGAAGAACCCCGAATGGCGAGAGCAGCTCCGGGCGGATCCCGCCGCCGCGGACGCGCTCGCCCTGTTCGAGATCAACTACGGGCCGTGGGACCGCCTCGAGGAGAACGCGCCGTTCTGGGGCGAGGAGCAGAAGCCCGCGTGCGCGACCTTCTACCCCGAGGACATGAAGAAGGAGGAGCTCGAGGCGTGGATCGCCGCGCATCCGGATCAGAAGGAGGCGTTCACAGGGTACTTCACCGTGATCGAGCGCGACGGCGCCGGGCTCAAGGCCGTGCCGTACAGCGAGGCGTACGAGGAGCACCTCGAGCCGGCGGCGAAGCTGCTCGAGGAGGCCGCGGGGCTCGCGGAGGACAAGCGCCTCAAGAAGTACCTCCTCTCCCGCGCCGCGGCGTTCAGGAGCAACGACTACCGGCCGTCGGACATGGACTGGATGGATCTCGGCGACGGCGATCTCGAGATCGTGATCGGGCCGTACGAGACGTACGAGGACCGGCTGTTCGGCTACAAGGCGGCGTTCGAGGCGTTCGTGACGCTCCGCGACCCCGAGGACTCCAAACAGCTCGCGCGGATCAAGTCGTTCATCCCCGAGATGGAGGCGTACCTGCCGATCGACGAGCAGTACAAGAACAAGAACCGCGGCGCCGAGTCGCCGATCTCTGTGGTCGACGTGCTCTTCACCGCCGGCGACACCCGGGCGGGCGTCCAGACCCTGGCGTTCAACCTGCCGAACGACGAGGTGGTGCAGGAGAAGAAGGGATCGAAGAAGGTGATGCTGAAGAACGTCGCCCACGCCAAGTACGACAAGATCCTCGTGCCGATCGCGAGAAGGCTCGTGGCGGCGGATCAGGTCGACAAGGTCTCGTTCGACGCGTTCTTCAACCACACGCTCGTGCACGAGACCGGCCACGCCCTCGGGCCGGGCAAGATCAAGGTCGTCCGCGAGGGGAAGACGGTCGAGACGACGGTCAGCCAGGAGCTCAAGGATCTCTACGCCGCGATCGAGGAGACGAAGGCGGACGTCCTCGGCATGTACCTGAACTACCTCCTCATCGAGAAGGGGATGTTCCCGGAGGCGTTCAAGGAAAACATCTACGCGTCGGTCCTCGCCGGCTTCTTCCGCTCCGTCCGGTTCGGCATCGGCGAGGCGCACGGGAAGGCGAACATCGTGCAGTTCAACTACCTCTCCGAGAAGGGCGCGGTCGAGAAGCGGCCGGACGGGAAGTACGCCTACGTCGCGGCGAAGATGCCCGAGGCGCTCAAGGCGCTCGCGCACGACATCCTGATGATCGAGGCGCTCGGCGACTACGAGGCCGCGAAGGCGCTCATCGAGAAGTACGGCAACCTGCCGGCGGATCTCGCGGCGGCGCTCGGCGGGCTCGCGGAGATCCCGACCGACCTGAAGCCCTCGTACCCGATCGAGCGGCAGATGCAGGCTTTCTAGGACGCAAGCCCGCCGCCTCCCTCACTTCCAGGGATCGCTCTCGTCGATACGGCGCCGGCTCGCGAGATCGACCTCGAGCTCCTCGGTCTCGCCGGCGACGACGAACACGACCTTTCGGTACACGAGCTCGCCGTTCCTTTCGATGCGCAGTTCGTGGGCGCCCGCCGGGAGATCGAACGCCACGGGAGTGGGGAGCGGCACCGGGACGCCGTCCACGAGCACCTCGAGCCCGGGCGGCTCCGTCGTTATGGTGACGGTGCCGGGTCCCGAGTCGGCGCCGCCGTCTTTTGTGTCGTGGACCCGGGGCGCTTCCGGGGACTCCATGGCGAGCGCGAAGTGGATCCGCGAGACGCGATCCTTGCGGACGACGACCTCGCGCGTGACCGGCTTGCAGCCCACCCGAGTGACGATGAGCGTGTGCCTGCCCTGCGAGAGCTCGAACAGCACCGGGGTGGGGCCGTAGGGGACGCCGTCCGCGTGGACGGTGGCGCCCGCCGGATCGGTCGTGACCTTGACGACGCCGGCGACGGCCGGCGCGCACAACGCGTCCGCCGCGCACAGCGAGACGAGGGCGCAGGCCAAGGCGGCGGCGCTATGAGGTCGCAGCATCGCACGAGCTGCCCGCATGGCTCTACCTCCCCCAGATCCGGACGGTCTCGTCGCCGGATGAGGAAATGATCCCGCTTCCGTCCTTCAGGAACGTCGCGGAGTAGACGTTGGCCGTGCCGCCGTGGCGCAGGTCCTTGAGCAGCTTGAGCCCCTTCGCCCGCGGATCGGCGGACAGGATCCGCAGGTGCCCGTCGTACGACGACGCCGCGATCGCGTCGCCGCTCGGCGAGAAGCGCACCTTGTGGATGTTGTTGCCGAACTTCTCGTACACGGCGCGCACCGACGGAAGGGCGCGGTCCATGACGATGAGGCGGTTGCCGCCGATCGCCACGCGCGACATGTCGGGCGAGAAGTCCACAGAGCTCGAGTAGGTCGGCGCCTGGATCCGCCAGAGGATCTCGCCGGTGTGGAGATCGATGAGCTCGAGCGTATCCGACGGGTAGTACGTCGCGGCGAGGAAACGGTTGTCCGCCGAGAGCGCCCACCCGTCGAGCCGCGCCTCGAGCGGGACGCGGCGCACCTCCTCGAGGACCGGGCCCGCACCGCGCCGGAAGATCGTGAGCACCGAGGTCTGGGTCTCGATGTCCGACTCGGCGCAGAGGAGGAAGCGCCCGTCCGGCGACCACCGCATCTGCCAGGCCGGGCGATCGCTGAGCGCCGCCATCCGCTCGCCCGTCGTCGCGGAGTAGAGAGCGATCCCCTGGAGGTTTCCCACGACGAACGCCGGGCCGCGCTCGGGATCCGGCCAGAACGCGACGTCGCCCCGCTCGAACCCGCCGGCCGCGAAGCCCGAGGCCGGGTAGTTGCCCAGGAGCGCGCGGCTCTTGCGATCGTAGATCCGGATCGTCGCCTCCATGGCGCTCCTGACGAGGAGCAGCTTCTCGTCCGGGCTCGTGAGCGCAGTGTCGAGGTGCGAGTGGCCCACCGAGATCCGCGCCCTCTGCCGCCAGGAGCGGTACCGCTGCGGCGCCCCGGCTGGCGGGGTCGTCTCGAGCATGTCGAGGTCGGGCTCGAGGAAGATCCGGAGAGGCGGCTCCGAGAGCGCGGGCGGCGGCGGGTCCGGCGCGGGGGGCGGCGGGGGCAGTTCCGGCTGCGCGGGATCGGTGCGGGGCTCCGGGCGTTTCCGCAGATCCGCGGGATCGGCCGCGAGGTGCGCGACCACCGACTCGCGATCCGCGAGCGCCGGCTGATGGGTCGTCTCCGCCGCGCCGCAGCCGACAGCCAGTGCCGCGACGAAGGAGAGACCTAAGTGATGACGACGACGCATGCGCCTTCCACTTCGCTCGGAGTGTATCACGGCCCTTTGACCTTGCCCGCGGCGTCGATCGCGATCCGGAAGGGACGCCCCGATTCATCCACCTGGGAGCGCAGGATCGCCGTGAACCCGCCCGCCTCGGCCGTCAGGCGGACCGCGTCGACGGCGTCCTCCTCGATCGGCAGATCGCGCCTATCGACGATCAGGGCGCCGCCGGGTTCGAGCGACAACCGCATGAACGCGGGCGGGATGTACATGTGCGCCGTGAGCACGCCGGTGACGCCGCCCGACCGCGCGACGAGCTCCGCGCGGATCCACTCGCGGGTCCTCACCATCGTCTCGTCGCCGACGGGGACGCCGGCAGCGGAGACCGCGCGCAGGAACAGGCACTTGAAGAAGTGCTTGCGGTCCGGGCACAGATCGTGCGCCGCGACGGCGAAGCCCCCTCCGACGGGGTAGATCGCGTGCAGCTTGTGCGCCGAGGTGAGCGGCAGCTCGCGTGCCTCTCCGGCCGCGGCGCCGTCCTCCCCCAGCGGCTGCACGAACGCGGAGCTCCGGCCCGTGCTCCACGCCGCGAGCCCAGAGGACTCGCCCGTCGCCGTGATCGCGCCGGCGGGAGGCGCGGGGAAGATCGTCGGGGGCGACGCGGCGGGTGCGGGAGCGGCCGCGGGCGAGACCGGCTGCGCGGCGGGTGGCGCGGCGGGTGGCGCGAGGCCCTGGGCAGCGGGCGCGGGCCGCGGCGCCGGATCGGAGCACGCAGCGGCGACGGCTACGGCGGCGGCTGCGATGGCGATGGTCGTTCGCATGCTTCCCTTTCAGTCGGCGAGATAGACGCGCGTGAGCTCGCCGTCGCGCACGCGAACGGGGCGGGCCTTGGGCACCCGGAACTCCGCGACGCTCGGCGCGAACGTGAAGACGTACATGTCGTAGTCCCCCTCGACGATCCACTCCACCCAGGTCTGCCCGGGTGCGAGCGGGTTGCCCCGCAGGATCTCGGCGGACATGATCAGCTCCTCGGCCTTCTGCGCCTTCTGCTCGTCCGACCAGTTGGAGTGCTCGATCTGCTCGAGCATCGCCTGGGCCACGGGGTTCAGCAGGGCGACCCCGAGGATGTCGTTGCAGCCCGTGTTCGCGAGGCGCAGACCGTAGTCCTTGTTGGCGTACTCCACGTCCGTGGTCTTTCCCGGCTCGATCCGGACGCTGTCCCACACCGTGGGCTCCGCCTCCTCGGTGACGAGCTCGACGCGGTAGCGCCCGGCCGGCACGTCGAAGCGGATCGCGGCGAACCCGTTCACCCGGCCGATCTCGGGCGGCAGCTTGTCGATCTCGGCGCGCTCCAGGTTCTCGGGCGTGACGTAGATCCCCTTGATGCGCGCCGAGCCGGTGTTTCGGATCTCGAGCCGCCCGGAGGTGTTCATGACGTCGAGCACGCGCTCGAGCGGCGTGGCGTAGAACAGGTGCAGCGTCGGGCCGCCGTAGGAGAACGCGTTCACGCCGAGCACGCGGCCCCGCATGTCGACGAGCGGGCCGCCGCTCTGGCCGCCCGCGAGCGTCGCCGTGTGCTCGATGTGCGTCTGGGAGAAGGCGCGCGAGCCGGTGACGACCTCCTTGTCCGGGTTGGAGACGATGCCGTCCGTGATCGAGATGCCGAAGTAGTCCTTGGCCTGGGCGAGCCCCACGGCGAAGACCTGCACGCGGCGCCCCGCCTCCCGCGAGAGGCGCAGGCCTGGGAGCGCCTCGATGCCCGTGGCGGTCATCACCGCGATGTCGAGCACGTCGTCGGCGAACGTCACGCGGACGTCCCGGAGCGTCGTCGTCGTCGCCGGGCGGAGCCGGCCGTGGGACTCCGAGCGCGAGATCCGGATCTGGCCGTCGAGCGGATCGTCGATCCTGTAGCCGCGGATCACGTGCAGGCTCGTGACGAGGTGCTTCGCGCCGCCGCGCTCCACGACGAACGCGGTGCCGCGCGTGTGGCCGCACTTGTCGAACACGCCCCAGATCGAGCCGCTCACGTCGTCGAGCAGCTGCTCGGGCATCCGGTTCCACGCGCCGACGCTGAGCGCGCCGCACGCGGCGAGGAGGGCCGCGCAGGGGATCAGGAACGCAGCCGCCACCTGCGCCGCGCGCCTCGAGACCGCTCGCGTCCTGGATTTCATCGCACCAATCTAGCGCAAATCTCCTTAAAGGACGACCGTGCTTCAGCTGCGGGCGGCGAGGGCTCCGCGCAGCGCCTCTGCGTGCTCGCGATCGGCCGCCATCATCGCCTCGAAGAGCTTCCGCAGGTTCGGCGACCGGAAGTCGGCGACGGTGGACATGTGGAAGTGGGCGAACCGATCCTCGAGATCGACGGCCGTGCGCAGCGCGTCCGCGGGGCTCGGCGGGTTCCCCGCATGGCGGCGGCGCTCCTCCCGGACCGTTTCGACGAGCGCGGCGACGGTGTCGGCGCTCACGATCACCTTGCCGAGCTCCTCGCCGTAGCGCAGCGCGAGCTCGAACTGGTTCGCGTGGTTGTCCTCCTCGCGGGCGGTCTTCATCCACAGCTGCGCGAGCCCCCGATCCCCGGCGTGGGCGGCTGCGAGATCGCGGTAGAGCCCGCCCATCTCGCGCTCCATCTCGGCGCACAGCTGGAGCGCGCGCCGCGCGTCGTTTCCCTTTCTGATTTCTGCCATGGCCTCCCTAGATCCTTAGCACGATCGCGAAGCTCGGCGAGTAGAGCACGCCGAACGCCTTTTCGAAGATCAGCTCGACCCCGACCACGTCGAGCCGGATCTCCCACCAGTCGCCGAGGATGAAGGCGAGGCCCGTGCGCAGCGTCGTCGAGAACGAGGCGATCGGCTCGTCGCCGAGGTAATACCCGTCCGAAGTGTGCTTCGGAATGCTCTGCGCGAGGAGGCCCGGGAGGAAGGAGCTCGCCCAGTAGACGTGCGGCCCTTTCAACGGGACCAGGAAGCGCAGCTCGAGATAGAACGGCATGATCTCGCCGGTCAGCCGGTCGAGCGCCTCTTCCCGCGCCTCGTTGTAGTCGCTGGAGCTGCTGGGCATGTAATAGGAATGGTCCAACCCGCTGAACATGAACGGCCCCACCGTCAAACCGAGCTCCCACCAGAGCCGCGAAGACGGCATCTTTACTCCCAGGCTGAGACCGCCGCCGATCCCGATCCGCCGCATCCCGTACCGCTCGCCGTCGATGAAGGCCGAGCCGAGGCCGAACGAGTAGACTGCGCCGACGTAGAAATGCCCGACGTCGAAGCTCCCCGCCGGGCGGAGCTCCACCTGGACCATCCGCGTCCGCTTCGGCCAGACCTTCGTGCGCACGGTCTTCGACCAGTAGCCCGCGCCCTCGACCCGCACGCGGTGCTCTCCCGGCGCGACGATCCCCTCCCACGGCGCCTCGCCGACGCGCGCGCCGTCGACGTACACGGAGACGCCTCGCAGCTTCGTGTGCTCGTCCTCGAGCCAGACGATCAGCTTCGCCTCGTCCGGGCCGAGCGGTTGTGGAGCGGACGGAATCGCCGCCGGGGCGACGACCGGC
>JALNZK010000085.1 GCA_023229365.1 Pseudomonadota bacterium
CCTACCCGTGTAGGAGCCAGAACAACGTCGCCGTTCTCAACTCACGAGGAGGCATCCACTACGGACCTGTCGAAGGCGCTCAGAAGAGCGAGGATCGTCCGCGCGGTTTCATCGGGTCTTACGCCTGGTTCAACGCAGAGACGTTGTCCCGCGAGCTCGAAGCCATCGGCGAGAAGAAGATGGCCAAGCGAGTCAGCGAGACCATGTCTGTCGACGAGGCCGACGAGTTCGGCCAACGCCTGCTTGACCTGGCGGAAGAATTCCAGGGCCGCTACCGCGACGTTCCCGCCGAGAAGCGCCCTCGCATCTCCGAGTGGGTCTCCTTCTGGGATGACGAGAGCCGCGACTGGATTCTCAAGCCCTACAACACCAGCGTCGAACGCGTGGTGTCCCTGCTCGAACGCGGCGGAACCTGGTTCAAGAAGGTTTCGTCGCTGGGCTCGGGCGTGGCTTCGTGCTTCTAGAGCGAGCGGCGTACCGTGCGAACCGGCCGGGCGCGTGAGTCGTTCGGGTGCGAGGGCGGGGCAAGCCAGCCTCGCGTCTCACGGCCTGGAGATGGAGACGGGTTCCGGACAGGTTGTCCCGAAAACCGCTCCGCGAGAGCGCCGACGGGAGTCTTGCAACGCCCCGCTTCTCGCACCCGATTTTCTTTCGGACTCGCGCCGCCCTCCGGCCATCCCGGGCGCGGCTCGTTCCCCGGTCCGGACCCATCTGAGGCGCGATCGGTCATCGAAGCTGGATTCTTTTACTTCGGTAACCACAAACCTATGGGCCTTGATCTCTATCCGTCCCCGTACCCGTGCCGGGGCAAACGTCCCACCCTGCCCGGCTCGAAAAAGATCGACGCACGCGACTACGAAGCGACCGAGTGCGCATTTCGAGACGGCGACCACCCGACCGAGCCTTGCGAAGCCCACTGCTGGTTCAAAGGAGAAATTCTTGTGCGCGAACTGGAGGCGATCAACGAGCGGAAACTGGCGAAGCGCTGCTTCGCCGACATGTCCGCCCGCAAAGCCGGAAAGTTCGGCAAGAAGCTCCTCGACCTGGCGTGGAAGCTCCGCGAGCGCTACCGCGGGATGCCGCCGTTCGACAAGCCGCCGTGCTTCACCGAGCGGGTGTCCTTCTTCGACGAGAAGAACGGCGTGTGGACGCTTCGGCCCTACACCACGACGCTCGAACGCGTGGTGGACATTCTCGAGAAGGGCGGACGCTGGTACAGGAAGGCCTCTTCGCTGGGCTCCGGCGTGGTGGCCTGGCATTAGCGCCGCCCCTCGACCGGATGCGCCGGAGAAACGCGCGAGTCGCCCGGGGGGAAGAGCGGGGCTCTCCAGCTTCGTGATCGGCCGCGGCCTCGAGATGGAGGCGGACTCGGGACAAGCCGTCCCGCGAGCGTCTTCGCGACAGTCCCGGCGACAAGAGTCTGACGACGCCCCGCTCTTTACCCCCGATTTCTTTCCTTCGAACCCGCGCCGCCAGCGAGATCCGTTGACGGCTTCCATCCCGGGATTGTCCTGCCCGAGGCGCGCACGGACAGGGAGGCCGATCATTTACTCACTGACCACACGCGTATGGGACTCGACAATTATCCAAGACCGTACCCTTGCGAAGCCAAGGGTAAAGCCGTGCACGACAAGGACGGCAAGATCGACTGCGACGCCGCTGATTGCTGGTTCCGCAACGACACACATGTCCGCGGTCTGTTCGGGTCGTACTGCTGGTTTCGAGGAAAATGCCTGGACTGGGCGCTCGAATTCGTGGGCGAGGAAGAGCTTGCGGCACGATGCTACAAGAATCTCTCCGCGATCCGAGCCGGACAGTTCGGCCGCAGGCTCCTCAAACTCGCAGACACCCTCCGCAAAAAGCCGCGCAGTGTCGCTCACGGAAAGCAAGCCAATGGCGCGAAGTCGAAGAAGTCGTCCGGGCACAAACACGAGCAGGAGCTCGAGACCTCGAGCGAGAGCGACTACGAGGAAGCGCTCAAGACGATCGAGGGGGGCGGGCGATGGTACGGCAAGGTCGCCGAATTGGGGTCGGGCGTCAAAGCCTGGTTCTAGGAGAACCGAGCATTGGCGCGGGCGCGCGGGTTTTGCGGGGAAAGGGACGGGGCTCGCCGGCCTCGCGTCCGACCGTGTCCTCGAGGCGGAGATGTTCTGGGACCAAGCCGTTCCGCGGATCTCTTTGCGACAGAACCGGCGACGGGTGTCTGACGACGCCCCGTTCCTTGTCCCCCGTTTTCGTCTGCCAATCTCTCGGTGTGCAAACCCCGAGAGAACCCGAGAGAGGAGAACATGGGCGACGCCAAGTCGGAACCTCCCGGTCTTTGCGATGCGGTAAAAGTAGCTGACGCAAATTCCGCGATCGACGGGATCGCCGACGCGCGTCGCGACAGCAGTCGGCGGATGCGGTCATGAGCCGCAACCGGGCGAATGCGATAGCGGGCGGCGTGAACGATCCACCCCGGAGATCCGGCCGGGTGTTGAGAAAATGTCTTCCGACGGCGCCCGCCGGGACCCGCGGTCCGTGGCTCACGGCCGCCCAACTCACCGGGTACCTCGCGCTACCGTCCGAGGGCGCGGTGCGCGAGCTGGAACGTCGCGGCGTTCTCCCGGGGCATCGGCTCGGCGGCAGCCTCCGCTTCAGCCGGGTCGAAATCGACGCGCTCCTGCTGAAGAGCAGACAGCCGACGCTGGATGAAATCGCCGAGGGCGCGCGGGTGGATATCGTCCCCGTAGACGGTTTGGGTCCGTTGCTGGATCCGGAAAACGCGTCCAGCTACCTCGGCCTTCCTTCTGTCGATGCGCTCAACCACCGTGTCCGTCGGGGAGAGGTCCCCACCTACCGCGTGGGCCGGCAGCTCCGCTTCAGAGAGGCCGAACTCGACGCTGCGGTGACATCCCGCCGCCGCGCCGTGGCGTGCAACCGCGCGTTTTCGCCAAGTCAGACGTTGACGCACGATCGTGCTCTCCTTATTGATGAAGGTGACGCCCGTTTGCCGAGGTGAAAGGAGGTGAACGAGGATGGGCGTCAGGAAGTACAAGAAGAGAGGCAGGGAGTTCTGGAAGATCGACACGTGGCTCGAGCTGACTGACGGCAGCTCGAAGCGGTTCAAGAAGGCGGGTATCCCGACGCGCGAGATGGCGACAGCGCTTGAGCAGAAGATGCGGACCGAGGCGTTCGAAGGACGGTACTTCGACCGGCCCAAGGCGAAGCCGCTCACCGTGGCCGAGGCGTGGAAGAACTACGCGCCGGTCGCTGAGCGGGACACGCAGGATCCGGCGACCGACGTCGGCCGCGCGAAGCACTTCATCCGGCACCTGGGTTCGCGACGGGCTGCGTCGCTCACGCTGAAGGACATCGACACGTACCGCGAGAAGAGGAAGATCGAACCGTCACGCAGGGGAAAGACGCCGGCTGTGAGCACCATGAACCGCGAGGTCGCGCTGCTGCGGCACGTACTCAACCACTCGGCGAAATGCGGCGATCTGGACCGCAACCCGCTCCTCGGCGTGAAGATGCTCAATGAGGACAACGTGCGTGACGTGGCCATCGGCGAGAGCGAGTTCGAGACGCTGTACGGGTGCGCCGAAGCGCCGCTCAAGCCGATCCTGCTCATGGCGTTCGACACCGGCATGCGCAAGCGGGAGATCCTCGATCTGCGGTGGGAGCAGGTGAACCTCAAGGCGGGCACGGTTCGGCTCGCGGCGAGGGACACGAAGAGCAAGCAGCCGCGAGTGATCATTCTCACGGGCCGCGTGCGAGAAGTTCTGGAGAAGCTGCCTCGGTCGATTTCCGGCTACGTATTCGTGAACCCGGACACGGACAAACCGTGGAACCAAATTGTGAAGGTGTTCCACCGGGCGCGCAAGAGCGCCGGGCTGCACAGGCTGTGGTTCCACGACCTGCGCCGCAGCTTCATCACGAACGCGCGCCGACGCGGCGTGGCCGAGTCCGTGGTGATGCGGTTGAGCGGTCACCGGACGCGCGCGGTGTTCGAGCGCTACAACGTGGTGAGCGAGGAAGACCTGCGAGAAGCCGTGCGCGTGATCGAACTCGGCAGCCGGACTGAGACGGGCAGAGAGAAAGACGGATCGGTGAACTCATGACGGGCAAGGGGTTACGGTTCGAATTCTGGTCCCAGTTTGGTACCAGTTTGCTTTTGTATCGCGCCTACGAAAAAGCCCCGCGAGCGGAAAACCGCGCGGGGCTTGAGTTTTTCTGGCGCGCCCAGCAGGACTCGAACCTGCGACCCCCGGTTTAGGAAACCGATGCTCTATCCACCTGAGCTATGGGCGCTCTCGAAAACCGCAATGTTGACGCCTGGTTAAAAGTTCGTTCACGGAAGCACAAATACCCAAACACGAAGTGTGACCAAACTGTGTCCAAGCCTCAACAAAACACACGTTCATAGACCACTCGCACTCGCTTTATCAAGCTCGATCTTGCGCCCGGTCTCCAGCTTCTCGACAGCCTCCAGAAGGTCGTCGTCGTCGACGATGTTGTAGCGGTCGAAGACGTGGCGGTTCCTTTCATGAACCCGCGTCACTGCTTCTCGGTCGTGACGAGCGGTGGGGCATCGAGAACCGAGCTGGCGTCCAGGATAGGCGCGGCGTCGAGGCTGTCCGCCTCCATCATGATGACGATCTGCCGCAGTGCGCGATCGATCGCAGCCTGTTCGTTCTTCGAGAGCCCGCGCAGCCGTGTCGCGAATCGCTCCTGGAGGCCCGAGGGCGCGCTCCGGATGATCTTCCGCCCGTTATCAGTGAGCAGGATTCTGACAGCACGGCGATCCTCGGTGCTGCGCTCGCGGCGAACCAGCCCCTGCATCTCGAGCCGGTCGACGATCCCCGTGACTGTCGCCTGGCTGAGCGAAACGGCCTCGGCGAGTTCGCCGTGTGTGATCCCATCCTGGGTCGACAGCCGGCGCAGGCATACGAGCTGCGGCCCGGTCAGGTTGTGCTGGCGCGCGAGCTGCCGGCTGTGCAGGTCGACGGCGCGCATGATCCGGCGCAACGATCTCAGGATGCTGTCATCGTAGATGCCGGTTCCGTCCGTTCCGTCCGTTCCGTCCAGGCGGCTTTGCGGCCGTGTCGAGGTGGTCTTCGAGCGTCTTTTCATGTCGTCCCTCGGGTATCCTCGCGCCTCTGAGTTGTACACGGGAGGTCCTCGATTTGCTCTAATTTAGTGTACTAAATATATTGACGCTAATTTTTACATCTCTTATCATTAGTGGTCCAATGAAAATGAACTTCTCGAAACCGTTCGCCGCCCCTCTCGCCAAGTGGACTACCCGCGCCGTAGCCGCAATCGCCGTCCTCTTGGCGGTCCAGTGCACGCCGGCGTACCCGACGTGCCGCCGCGACACCCATTGCCCGGGCACGCTGTGGTGTGTCGACGGCCTGTGCGGCAGATGCCGCGACAACAGTGACTGCCCGGTGGGGGAATACTGCACGAACCGGGCGTGTGTGGCAGTCCAGGGCCAATGCCGTAGGCATTCGGACTGTCTGTCCGGTCAACGCTGCATCAAAGACACCTGCCTGAAGCCCGCGTGCGAAGCAATCGGGGATTGCCCCGCAGGTCTCATCTGCAAGGACTTCACTTGTATTCCTGACGTCGAAGAGGTGAAGAAGCCCGAGTTCCCAATCGACCGCGGGGCCAGCAAGAGCAGCCTTGACGGCCTGCCGTCCTCACCGCGGGGATGACGCGGACCTCGCGCATCGTCTCGATCCTCGTTTTCACAATGGTGACATCCTGCGCGTCGAGTCGAAACTCGACACCGGATGAAGAACCGTGGACACCTTCCGCGGTCGATGCGCTTGCGGCTACGGAGGAAGGGGCCGAGGCGGGCGCGCCTTCGCAGCTGACGCCCCGACCGCGCGGGGCCGAGCCGGCAGCCGGCAGATCCGCTCTGCTCGTCGTCGTCGATACATTGAATGCACAGCATCTCAGCGCGTACGGATACGGCCGGGCTACGAGCCCGAGCATCGATGCGCTCGCAAGGAGCGGTCTCACCATGACCGGCTACGTCTCGAACTCCTCGTGGACCCGGCCGAGTTACACGACGATCCTGACGGGACAGCCCAAGCGCGTACACGGCGTGGAGCTGAACGGCCACAAGCTCTCCGACGACGTCGAAACCCTTGCCGAGCGGTTCGCAGAAGCCGGCTACCGGACCGCGTCGTTCGTCGGCAACCCGCTCGTCGGCGCCGACGTCGGCTACTCCCAGGGTTTCGAGGTCTATGTCGACACGAAAACGATGGGGCGGATGTTCCCGTCCGACGAAGCGCTGGTCGACAGGGCGATCCGCTGGCTCGCCAGGGAGGATCCGCGACCGTTCTTCCTCGTCGTCTTCCTGACGGCACCGCACGCGCCGTATCGCCCACACTTGGGGTACCGCCGTTTCCTCGAGGAGGTCCCGGGCGGCAGGATCATCGAGCGGCCGCGCCGCGAGTATCGCCAGCCCTTGCCAGCACCGGATCGGGACCGGATCGTCGCCGCCTACGACGGTGAGGTGGCGTTCGCGGACGCCCAAGTGGGTCGGCTGATCGATTTCCTCGCAGCCGAAGGTGCGCTCCCACGGACGACGGTGCTCGTGACCGCCGACCACGGCGAGGCGTTCGGCGAGCACAACTGCTATACGCACACCTACCACATGTGGGAACCGGTCCTGCTCGTACCGTTCGTTCTCGTCGCGCCGGAAATCGGATCGAAGAACGTTCGGGACGATCGTCCCTACACCCACATCGACATCGCGCCGACCCTGCTCGATCTCGCCGGAGTCGACTACTCCGGCGACGAGCTTCCGGGAATATCGATCGCACGCGTCCTCAGGGGGACGGCCGAGGTCGACAGGGAACGGCTCGTCTTCAGCCAGTACGACGCGCACGGAGTTCGCCGCGAAGCGGTGCGCAAGGGGCGTTGGAAGCTCGTCCACCACCACGCGGTTCCGAAGAGCGCCGCCTCCCGCCTCAACGATCTCTCCCAGGGCTCGGCCCCATCGCGCCCACGAGATCTCCCGAGCCTGGCATGGGACGGCGAGCGGTACGAGCTCTACGATCTCGTCGCCGACCCCGAGGAGCGCCGGAACGTCTACGACGAGAACTCGGGTTCCAGCACGCTCCGGG
Source organism: Pseudomonadota bacterium (assembly GCA_023229365.1). Classification (NCBI taxonomy): domain Bacteria; kingdom Pseudomonadati; phylum Pseudomonadota; species Pseudomonadota bacterium. The sequence goes on from JALNZK010000085.1 coordinate 7,122, forward strand.
ATCTCCGGAGAGGGATGGAATCGAGCCTGCGCGGGACGACCGTCTCGGGCCCCCTTTCCGAGGAAACGATGCGGGTGCTCACCGCGATGGGCTACATGCGATCACCGACTGACGCAGAGGAGCCGGCGAACCGGAGGAGGTGATGATGTCGGGTTTCACCGAGCACCTGCCTGGGTTCCTGCTCCAGCACGGCCCCCTGGCGGCGCCGTGGTGGCAGTGGCTGCTGCTCGGGCTCCTCGCGGCCGCATCGCTCCCCATCGGGCTGGGGCTCGCGCGCCTGACCAGGCGCATCCTCCGACGCGTCGCGTTCCGTACGCAATCGCGGATCGACGACTTGATAGTGGCAAAGACGCGCGGCCCGTTGATGTTCGTCTGGGCGATCGCGCTCCTGCGACTCTCGCTACCGTGGCTCGGCGTCGACGCCGCCGTCGCCGACCTCGCACGGGAGGTTCTGCACACCGGGCTGCTGTTCGTCCTGCTCTGGGCGCTCTCGCGGGGCGTAGACGTCATGCGCGAGGCGATCGCATCCTCGGCGTGGGCCAAGGAGCGCGCCGCGTCCAAGGCGCTCATCCGGCTCGGCGGTCGGATCGCCAAGATCGCGGTGCTCGCCGCCGCGGCGGTCACGCTGCTCGCCGAGATGGGCTACCCGGTCGCATCCCTCCTGGCGGGGCTCGGGATCGGCGGGATCGCGCTCGCGCTGGCTGCGCAGAAGACGGTCGAGAACCTGTTCGGCGCCTTCTCCCTCGGCATCGACCGCCCGTTCCGCGAGGGCGACTTCGTGCGGGTCGAGGACTTCGTCGGGACGGTCGAGGCGATCGGGATCAGATCCACGCGGTTCCGGACGCTCGACCGGACGCTGATCAGCATCCCGAACGGCAAGCTCTCCGAGATGCGTTTGGAGTCGTTCTCGGCGCGTGATCGCATCCGCCTCGCATGCACGGTGGGGCTCGTCTACGAAACGACGGCGGCGCAGATGCGGCAGGTGCTCGCCGGGCTCGAACGCGTGATCCGGGAGCACCCCAAGATCTGGCCGGATGTGATCGTCGTTCGCTTCGCCGAGCTCGCGGACTCGTCTCTGAACATCGAGGTGATGGCGTGGTTCGAGACCGCGGACTGGGCGGAGTTCCAGCTCATCCGGCAAGAGGTGCTCCTGGGATTCATGGATGTCGTCGAGAAGGCGGGCACGAGCTTCGCGTTCCCGACGCGCACGGTGCACCTAGCCTCGAGCTAGCTGTTCTCAACAGAAAGCGCTATTCGGGCACAATGGACGAGCCCCTTGTACCCGAACCGTCGCTTCAGGGCAACGTCGGTCCGGGCGTCGGTCCGGACGTCGATTCCCGAGGATCGTCTTCAGCAGTTGTCCGTCCAGCAGGCGCCTTCGCACGTCGCGAAGGGGTCGCACTCGAGATCGATGCAGTCGCAGACGCAGCCGAAGTAGCCGGTCTCGGAGTCGCACGGCGTCTCGTAGCCGTCGCACGCGATGCCGGACCCGTTGATGAAGCAGCTCTCGCAGGTCCCCTGATCCGGCCATCCCCAGCCGCCGCACTCGAACACCTTGGTGCACACCTCGGCGACGGTCGACGGCGTGCACGCATCGGTGTCGGTGTCCGAATCGGTGTCGGTGTCCGAGTCGGTGTCGGTGTCCGAGTCCACGTCCGTGTCCGAGTCGGTGTCGGTGTCCGAATCGGTGTCGGTGTCCGAGTCGGTGTCCGCGCCGCCGTCGTCCTCCTCCTCGTCCTCCTTCTCGCCGCAAGCGAGCGGCGACGCGAGCACGAGCGCGAGGATGGCGAGCAGCGCGATGAGCGTGTCCTTCCTCATGATATCCTCCTTGGATTCCCCTCGACGTTGATGCCCGAAACTATATACGCACCTCGGCCCGTCGCCAACTCCGCCGCGGTGGAAATCCTTGCCTCCCCGCCGACGGATCGGGGATAAAAGACGCGATGCCCTCCGCAGCCCATCGACGTCGCGCGCTCGGGTGCGCCTGCCTCGTCCTCGCGGCATGGCTCGCCCCCGCGCCTTCGGTCGCTGATCCCGCCCGCAGGATCGTCGTCGTCATCTCGCAGGCGGATGCGGACCCCATGACGGAGCGCGCCCTCGACGCCATCGGCGCGGGCCTCGTCGACGTGCCGGTCACGCTCGTCCCGCGGCGCATCGCCGGCTGGGACGACGCGATCTCGAACCGCGTGGACCACGCCCGGGACGCGGCCGCCTCGACCGGCGCCATCGCGGTGATCTGGCTCGACCTGTCGGCGCCGCAGCACGTCTTCCTGTTCATCGCGGACTCCACGGGCGGGCGCGTCCTCGTGCGGAACGTGCAGACCGAAGCGCAGGACGTCGAGGCGCAGCTCGAGACGCTCGCCGTGATCGTGCGCGGCTCGATCGAGGGGCTGCTCGCGGGGGGCAGGATCGGCGTGGAGCGGCCGGTCTCGAACGCAGCGCCGGCGGACACGCCCGAGCGGCTCGGCGCGTCGATCGGCTACGCGCTGCAGCTGTTCGCGCCGACGGATCCCATCGTCCACGGCGCCCGCATCGAGCTCCGCGTCCGCGCGGCGCCCGTGCTCTACGTGCTCGCGGCGTACAGGCTCGACCTCCCCGTCGAGGTGGAGTCGCCCGAGATCGCCGCCGACATCTGGTCCCACCCGATCGAGCTCGGGCTGTTCGGCGAGTGGCGGTTCTCCCGCTGGCGGCTCGACGTGGGGGCGTGCGCCGTCGTCGACATCGTCACCTTCCGCGTCACGTCGCGCGACTGGACCGTGGACGCCAGGGAGCCGGGCGCCGAGGTCACGGCCGCGATCTACCCGTTCGTGCGCGTCGACCGCATCGTCGGGCGGCTCGCGTCCGTCTTCTTTTCCATCGGGATCGACATCGAGCTGTACAACCACCGGTACGTGGTGACGACCTCTGACGAATCGAGGGTCGTCGTCGCCCCGTGGAGGGTGCGGCCCATCTTCGAGCTAGGAGCGAAGGTCACGTTACTGTAAGTTCCGTCCGAAACCCGATGTCGACGCACCACAAAGACAAGGTCTCGGAGAGCGCAACGGGGCGCTCCGACGAGAGCGCGGGCAGCTTGGGCGATCTCCGGGAAGCACGAGAGGCTGCCGCCGATCGCGACGCCGCGCGGCGGCTGCTGGAACGAATAGGGCCCCGCGTGCGCCACACGGTGCGGCTGCTCGTCGGGCGGGACGATGAGATCGAGGACTACACGCACGCATGTTTCGTCGCGATCTTGGAGAACCTCGGGAAGTACAAGGGCACGGGGCCGATGGAGGCATGGGCAGGACAACTGACATACCGGGTCCTCATGCGGCAGCTCAAGCGGCGGCGCCGGAGCGAACGGACCGTGACGCTCGTCGCCGAGGACGCCGGCGTGATCTCCACGACACCCGAGCGGGAGGCCGTGCGACGTTCGCGGATGGAGATGTGGGCGAAGCACCTGCACAAGCTCCCGGACAAGCGCAGGGAGACCCTGGTGCTGCGGCTCGTGTACGGCTACTCGGTCGCCGAGGTCGCGCGGCTCATGGACGCTCCGCTGAACACGGTTCGCGACCGGATTCGGGTCGGTTTGCGAGAGCTCAGGCAGAGCCTCGGGGTCGATCCTGCGGCGATCGAGCTGCTCGGAAGCGGCCATTTTGAGGATACGGATGGGGAGTGAGTCCCACAGCGACGCCAGGAACGAAGCCAGAGAGCGCTTCTTCGCGCTGATCGAGGCCGAGTTCGCGGACGAGCGCACGCTCTCCGAAGAGGAGCGCCGGTTCGCGGAGCGCCTCGCCGCGGAGGATCCGGAATGCCGCGCCTTCTCGGCCGCGGTCCGGGGGCTCGCGCACCCGGAGCCGGTGGCGCCAGCCGCGATAGATCGAGCGATCCGCGAGCACGCGCGCACCTCCAGAGACTCCCGCCGCCGGGGCATCGCGGCGTTCGCGTTGACGACCGCGGCCGCCGCGGCGGTCGCGGCGATCGCCCTCGCGCTCGTGTTCGACGAGCCCGGGGAGCGGAGCGCGCCCGCGCGGGACGCGGGGCCGGCGTCGTTCCTCGCGGCGGCGGGCGGCACCCCGGCGGGCGCCGGACACGTCTTCACCACGACGGGCTCGCCCCTCCTGCTGCGCAGCGACACCGACGTCGCGGTCGGCCTCGACAGCTCCAGCTCGATGGGCGTGGCCGCGCTTGACGAGGAGGTCGTCGCCCTCCGCCTCGAACGGGGGCGCGTGGCGATCCACCTCGTCCCAGGCGGATCCCGCCGGGTCAAGGTGATCACGCCGCTGTGCGAGATCGCGGTCACCGGCACCGTCTTCTCGGTCGCCGTCGAGCCCGACGAAGTGCACGTGAGCGTCGTGCGCGGCTCGGTGCTCGTCTCGAGCACGGCGCGCGCCGAGGGCGCGCGGGTGATCGCTGGGCAGAGCTTCGCGTTCCGGGCGGACGACACGGCCCCGCTCGACGGCGGCTCCGCCGGCGCGATCCTCGCGCTGCTGGAGCTGCGCGACGCCAACGCCGCGGCGTCCGAGGAGATCCCGGAGCCGCCGGCCGCGGCCGCGCCGATCCAGGCCGACGCGGGCGCCTCGCCGCAGAAGCGCGGCGGGGACGTCCGGGCGAAGAACGGCAGTGCCGCAGCGGCCGACACCTCGACGCAGCCAGTCGTCGAGACCCCCGACGATCTCATCCGCCGCGCCCGCGAGCACGTCAAGGCGCAGCGCTGGGCGGACGCGATCGCGGCGTACCGCCAGATCGGGCGCGACTTCCCGCTCCGGCAGGAGGCGATCACGGTGCGGGTGCCGCTCGCGGAGATCGAGCTCGATCACCTCGGCTCGCCCGGAGCGGCGCTGACCGACTACAGGCACTACCTGGCTGCGGCACCGAACGGCCCGCTCGCCGAGAACGCGCTCTTCGGCGTCTGTTCGGCGCTGCGGCGGATGGGCCGCACGGCAGACGAGGCGAGCTCTCTCAAAGAGTTCCTCCGTCGATTCCCCCAGAGTTTGCACGCGCCGGCGGCGAAAGTTCGGCTGGAGGCGCTCGAGAACCTGTAGGAATGAAATATTGTTGTTACTGAAAAAAATACTTCTTTAGTGTCCGTCCATTTGGTACCTTTGTGGCACTAATAGAGGGAAAGAAGCGGAGGATCCAAAATGACAAACGTGATTCGTATCCTGATTGTTTGTTCCCTGATGCTCATGGGCGTCGGCGGCCTCTACGGCGGCTGCAGCGACGATAGCTTCGACGACGGGCTCCCGTCCGACACCGACACCGACAATGACACTGACAGCGACTCCGACTCCGACAGCGATTCGGACAGTGACTCCGACAGCGACACCGACACCGACTACGACAACGACTGGCAGTGCCTGATCTGCGGTTGAGCCGCGACAGACCCCGCCCGCCGCGCCACGCCCCTCTCCCGACGGGGCGGATCCTTCAACGGAACGTGACGACGTAGGAACGCGCCGCTGCCCCGTCTTCCGCGGCGGTCGCGCGCCCCGGGAAGACGAAGTCGCGCCCGCGGATCATCGCGGAGATCACGTGCTGCACGTTGTCGATGCGGATCCGCATCACGGTCTGCGACTCCGCCACGCCGCCGATGGCGTCCTCGGGCGTCGGCATCCAGAACGCGTCGTGCGCGGTGAGCTGGCCCTTCTCGAGGAACGCGAGCGTCCAGCCGAGCTGCGCCGTGATCGAGCCGACGTCCGCACCGGTCGCTCGCCCGAGCGCCACGGCCGACACCATCGCCTCCGCCGCGGTCGCCGTGCCGCCGACGTGCGGCGTGAACATGTGGGTCACGGACATGCCGCCGACGTCCTCCGGGAACGGCGTGTCGCCCGGCGCGTGGCAGAGCTTGTCGTAGTTGTCGCCGATGGCGAGGCAGAGCTCGGCGTACTCGGGCTTCGGGCGCGCGGCGAACATCTCCTCGGCGGCGAGGCACGACCAGTGCTCCTGGCCGAAGAAGTACGTCCCGAGGAAGTGATCCCAGTACGGGCCGGCGAGGTGGTCCATCCCCCGCTCCGCCGCCTCGAGCGCCGCTTCGTCGCCGAAGGCGCGCGCGTACCGGGCGAGCGCGAAGACGCCCTGCTGCGAGGCGTAGAGCTTCATGGAGTCGCGATCGACGCCGCCCTTCGCGCTCCAGTCGTGATGGAAGAAGCCGTCCTCGCGCTGCATCGCCATGATGAACGCGGCCACGCCGCGCGCCGCGGGCTCGAACCTCCCGCTCCCGGACGCGATCCGATGCTCGGCGATCGCGAGCAGCCCCAGCGCGGACGATCCCAGGTAGCAGCCGCCGCGCTCCACGAGGCACCGCGACCCGTCGGGACCGTCTCCGAGCTGCGCGACGAACCTGTCGAGCGCGCGCTCCGCGGCGTCGGTGAACCCCGGCTCCCCGAGCACCCTGCCGACGAGCGCCAGGCTGTACGCGGTGCCCGCGTGCCGCGGCCAGTTGTATTGCTCCCTCACGTCCTTGTCCCGGAGCGGCGCGTAGTGGTAGCGGAACATCCCGTCCGCGCGCAGCGCCCGCACGAGGTACCGCGCCCCGGCGCGCACCGCGGCGTCGATCCTCGCCCTCGTGAGCGGCGGGCGCTCCACGGTCCCCTTGAGCAGCCTCCGCGGGCGGAGATCGTCGTCCTCGACGACGGAGATCGCGGCGAACCGCCGGATCCGCGAGGGCGCGCCCACGGCGCCGATCTGATCCCCCTGCCGCTTCACGGCGCTCGACGCCTGCCGGGCGTCCAGGCCGATCTTGAACCGGGGGTCGAAACCGGGGAGCGGCCTGAAGCTGCCGTACCGCTGCAGGCGGACAAGCTCGCTCGGTGGGACGTAGATGCGCCGGCCGGCGGACTCGCCGCTCACCCCGTACCTGCCCTCGACGAACGCGAGGCTGAAGGTGATCCCGCCCTCGGGCACCCACCCGTCGGCGATCGCCGCGTCCAGCGCGAGGCGCACCCTGTGACCTCCGGCCGCGAGCGCCGCCCTGGATCGGACGAGCTCCGCGCCGAGCGTCCGGATCGCCGCGCCGAACGGCTCGTCGTCGATCTGGTGGACGCGCCACCGCGCGCCGTCCCTCCAGATCGTCAGGACGAGGGGCACGTGGTCGCCCTCGACGCCGCCGCCCGGCACGAACGCCGCGGGCCCTGCGCGGCCGTCGAGCACCGCGCGCAGGTGCCGCAGCGCGTCCTTCGCGCCGTCCGCGGTCAGGGCCGTCGTCCGCTCCATGGCGAACGGGAGCGGCGCGAGCACCGCGGCCGAGACGAGGACGATCGCCGAGACCGCGCCGAGCCGTGCGACGCCGGGCGCCCTCACGGCTCCTCCGCGCGCCGCCTGAGGAAGTGGATCTCGTGCCCCGGGATGAGCCAGAACAGCACGAGCACGAGCGCCGCGAGGACGAACGCGATCGCCCCCGCGGTCTGCCCGTTGTGGCCGTACAGCCCGTAGAGGTACGAGGCCGCCGCCACGATGAGCGCGGCGAACGCGAGCCCCATCACCCAGTAGACGAGGCAGACCGCCATGGCGACGCGCCGCCCGAGGCGCCCGCCGAACACGAGGGCGAAGGCGGCCGCGATCATGAGCACCGCCGCGGCGCCGAGCGTCCAGTTCAGCGCGCCGGATCGCGCCGGGGCGACGAGCGGGATCGCGCCGACCAACGCCGCCTGGACGACGTTGAGGACGCCGAACAGGATGATCTTTCCGTCTCTTTTCGAACCCACGTCTCGCTCCTCGTCGAGGGCCGCGCCGGCGGCCGTCAGAAGTGCAGCAGGCTGTGCACGCTCGATACGTCCGCGAGCTTGCCGCGCCCGGACAGGAAGTCGAGTTCCACGACGAACGCGAGCCCGACGATCGTCGCGCCCGCGCGCCGGAGCATCCGCACCGCGGCCGCCGCCGTCCCGCCCGTGGCCAGGAGATCGTCGACGACGAGCACGCGATCGGCCGGGCCGACCGCGTCCGCGTGCATCTCGAGGGCGTCGGTGCCGTACTCGAGGGAGTACTCCTCGCGCACCTTCGCCGCCGGGAGCTTTCCGGGCTTCCGGATCGGGACGAACCCCACGCCGAGCCTCTCGGCCACCGGCACGCCGAAGATGAACCCGCGCGACTCCATCCCGGCGACGGCGGTCACCCCGGCGCCCGCGAAAGGCGCGGCGAGGAGATCGATTGTCGTCTTGAAGCCCGCGGGATCGCGGACGAGCGGCGTGATGTCCTTGAAGAGGATCCCGGGCTTGGGGAAGTCCGGGACGTCGCGGATGAGTCGCCTCACGGCGTCGAGCTCTCGGGTCATTCGTCGTCCTCCTTTCGGGGCAGGTGGCGGAGCGGATCCTCGGGGGTCTCCCCGCGCCGGACCTCGAAGTGGAGGTGCGGCGCCGTCGCGGTACCGGTGCGCCCGACCGACGCGATCTTCTGCCCGCGCGCGACCGCCGCCCCGTCGGCGACGTCGTTCGCGGCGTTGTGGGCGTAGACGGTGATGAGCCCTCCGTCGTGCTTCACGAGGATCATGTTGCCGTAGCCCTTGATCCCGTCGCCGCTGTATACCACGCGCCCGCTCTCGGCCGCGACCACCTGAGTCCCCTCCGGCGCGACGATGTCGATGCCGTCGTGCTGGACGCCCCCGTGCGCGCCGAACCGCGCCGCGACCTCGCCGCGGGCGGGCCACTCGAGGCAGCGCCCGCTCTTCGGATCGCACTCCGCCGCCGCCTTCGCCTCCGGCTTCGCGAGGGGCTTCGGCGCGATCGGGGTCGCGCCGGTCCCGGGCGGCTCGCCGCCCTCCCGGGTCGGGACGAACAGCTCGCGCCGGTCCGCGATGGCGAGGCTCGCGGGAAGATCGTTCAGCTCGGCGACCACCGCGGGATCAGCGCCGTGCGCGCTCGCGATCGACTCCACCGTCTCGCCCGGGGCGACCTCGTGCCAGACGCCGAGGAGCCGCTCGGGCGCCACGTTCCGCGGGCCGCAGCCGCCGAAGGCGAGCCCGAGGGCGACGGCGCACCCGGCGAGCGCGGAAGCTCTCATGCCGCGCATCCTATCACGGGCGGCGGGCCGGCGAAAAAATCGCCGGGGCGAGCAGCCCGCTCGCGGCTTCGGCCTGGGCCTCGCGATCGGTCTGGTCGACGCCGAGGAACGTCGCGGACGCGACGCCGTTCGCGATGAGCCAGCCGTCCGTGCCCGACACGCAGCGATCCCGGACCGGGGGCCCGCCGATCGCCCAGCGCGGCTCGCCGGTCGCCGGATCGACGCACGCGCACGCCTCCTCGGGGTAGGTGCGCTCGCCGAGCGGCGCGAGCGCCGGGCCGTCGAAGACCGGGCCGGGGTAGTTCAGGTTGAGCAGCCGCGGCGGTCCCGGGATCTCCGCCAGGGCGAGGGCGATATCGACCGCGCTCTTCGCCGCCCGCGTGTAGTCGTCGCCGCTCACGAGGCTCGCGGCCACGCCGTGGATCCTGCGGATCACCGCCTCGCGCGCGCCCGCGACCGTGCCCGAGTAGACGACGTCCGTGCCGAGGTTCGGGCCGCGGTTCACCCCGGAGATCACGACGTCGGGGCGCTTCGGCATGAGCCCGAACAGGGCGAGGTACACGCAGTCCGCCGGGAGCCCGCCCACGGCGAAGCGGCGCTCGCCGAGCTGCACGGCGCGGACCGGCGACATCAGGGACATCCCGTGGCTGCAGGCGGAGCGGGGCGCGTCCGGCGCGCACACCCAGAGCTCGACGTCGCCGCGAGCCATAAGGGCGTCGGCCAGCGCCTCGAGCCCCGGGGACTCGATGCCGTCGTCGTTGGTGATGAGAACGGTGCGCGTCGTCGCGAGCTCCTCGGTCGGGGCGAGAGGATTTGAACCTCCGACTCCTAGACCCCCAGTCTAGTGCGCTAACCAGGCTGCGCTACGCCCCGAAAAGCGATCCCTCTCTACCAGACCGATCCCGCAGAGGCAAGCGCCTTGGGCGCGCGAGAAACAACGGGGTGGCTCTCGCCTTCGCTCGGATGAGCACGCCCGCAATTTCGAAGTCTTCGTTCCCCGTCCTCTTGTGCTCCGAAACCGACGCATACCGGGGCCTACGGAATGCAGTCGCTCTCCCACCATACGATTTCGAAAGCGGCTGCGCCGAGCACGTCGAGGTCGCCGTCGCCGTCCATGTCCGCGGCGTACACCGAGCCTGCGCTGTCGAACTCCCCGTCCAGAACGTGCGCGGTCCAGGTCGAGCCGTCGCCCATGGTGTTCTCCCACCATGTGATATCGGCGGCGTCCCATGCCGTGCCGAGCAGGTCGAGGTCGCCGTCGCCGTCCACGTCCGCGGCGTACACCGAGGCAGCGCAGTCGAACTCCCCCTCCACCGTGTGCGCGGTCCAGGCCGAGCCGTCGCCCGCGGTGTTCTCCCACCATGTGATGTCATCGTCGAACGCCGCGGCGCCGAGCAGGTCGATGTCGCCGTCGCCGTCCACGTCCGCGGCGTACACCCCGAATGCGCCGTCGAACGCCCCTTCCACCGCGTGCGCGGTCCAGGCCGAGCCATCGCCCGCGGTGTTCTCCCACCATGTGATGTCATCGTAGAACGCCGCCGCGCCGATCACGTCGAGGTCGCCGTCGCCGTCCACGTCCGCGGCGTACACCGAGGCAGCGCCACCAAACTCCCCGTCCACCGCGTGCGCGGTCCAGGCCGAGCCGTCGCCCACGGTGTTCTCCCACCATGTGATATCGGCGGCGTTCCATGCCGCGCCGAGCAGGTCGATGTCGCCGTCGCCGTCCACGTCCGCGGCGTACACCCCGTACGCGCCGTCGAACGCCCCGTCCACAGTGTGCGCGGTCCAGGCCGAGCCGTCGCCCGCGGTGTTCTCCCACCATGTGATGTCATCGGCGTCCGCCGCCGCGCCGAGCAGGTCGATGTCGCCGTCGCCGTCCACGTCCGCGGCGTATACCGACTCTGCGCCCTCGAACTCCCCGTCCACCGTGTGCGCGGTCCAGGCCGAGCCATCGCCCATGGTGTTCTCCCACCACACGATGGCGTTGGTGAACCATTCCGCGCCGACCACATCGAGGTCGCCGTCGCCGTCCACGTCCGCGGCGTACACCGAGGTCGTGGTGCCTTGCTCCTCATCCACTATGTGCTCGGTCCAATTGGGGTCACAGTAACTGTCGGTTTCCGTGTCCGTATCGGTATCGGTATCGGTATCGGTATCGGTGTCCGTGTCGGTGTCCGAGCCCGCGTCGGCGTCGCCGGGCGAGCCGTCGTCAGAGCACGCGGGCAGCAGGGCCGCAGCGACCACCCATGTCCAGAGCATGTTCCTCATCTCGCACCTCCCATAGCTCGGACAAAGCCACTTTCGGTTCGGGCAAGTTCATAGGATCCGATCTGCGATAAAACTCCTACGTTTCCCGGACTATATCACAGCTGGGAGAGCACGACCGCGGCGGAAGTGGCGTGACCATTTTTGATTGAGGTAACGACCTCCTCTCGCGGCCCTTGATCGCGAGCCCGAATGCTGATTGATCCCATGAGTCATGCCTCTCGTGTGCCCGGTGCGCGGTTGCGGTGAGCCCCTCGCGTGGGAGGAGCGGCGGTGCGTCTGCCCCAAGGGCCACGCGTTCGACACGGCGCGATCCGGGTACGTGAACCTCCTCTCCCCGCAGGACAAGCGCGCCAGGGAGCCCGGCGACTCCAAGGAAGCCGTTCGGGCCCGCGGCCGGCTGCTCGAGCGAGGATTCGGCGCGCACGTCCTCGAGGCGCTCACCGCGATGCTCGCCGCCCGCGGCGCGAAGGCCGGCTCGACCGCGCTCGACGTGGGGTGCGGAGAGGGCTTCTTCCTCTCCTCCATCGCCGAGAGGTTCCGGCTCGAAGGGTACGGCGTGGACCTCTCCACCGCCGCCCTGACCGCCGCCGCCCGGCGCAACGGCGCCATCAGGTGGATCGCAGCCAACGCCGACAGGCGCCTGCCGTTCTTGGACGGCGCGTTCGATTTCATCTTCTCGATCACGTCGCGGAAGAACGGCGCCGAGCTCCACAGCCTGCTGCGGGGCGACGGCCGCGCGATCGTCGTCGTCCCGGGCCGCGACGACCTCGCCGAGCTGCGCGAGGCGGCGCTCGGAAAGGCTGTCGCGCGCGACCGGGCCGCGCGGGTCGAGGAGCTGCTCGGCGAGGGGTTCTCGCTCGAGGAGCGGGTCGAGGCGCGGGCGATCGTCCACGCCGACGGGGACGCGCTGCGCGATCTGCTCGCCACGACCTACCGCGGCGCCCGGCGCTCGGCCAAGGAGCGGATCGCGGCGCTCGACGCCATGGACGTCACGCTGAGCGCGGACGTGATGTGCTTCCGGAAGGCGTGACGACACCCCGCGTGCGCTACGGCGCGTCGTCCCTCATGCACTTCCGGCAGAACGGCCGGCGCGGCACGTCGCTTACCTGGACCGTCCCGTAGAACGCGTTCTCGTAGAGGCAGAGCGCCTCGGCGCCCTCCTTCGCGAACGAGATCTTCCTGCCGAAGTAGGGCGGTCGTCCGGGACTCGCGAGCGACACCAGCACGGGTTCGTCCAGCGGCAGGCCGTCGAACCGCGCACCCTTCTTCAGCGTGATCTCCCGCTTCTCGCCGTTCACCGTGACGATCGCCCGCGCGTTGCGCGGCGTGGGCGACGGCCCGTCGCCGAACATGTCGACCGACATCCCGCCCTTTCCCGGCGTCTCGCTGTAGTCCAGGGGTGCGACGCACAGAGTTCCCCCGCGCGCGACCGAGGCGTCCGGCGCGGACGCGTCCCCGGGGCTCGCGTCGGGCTCCGCCTCGGGCTCGGCGTCGGGCTTCGCGCTGATGACGATCGCGGTCTCCGGGGTTCGCTCCGGCGCCGCAACCTCTCGAGCGGCCGGATCCTCCCGGCAGGCGCACGCGGCGAGCAGCGCGAAGATCGCGATCCGCAGATCGCACATCCTAGAACCCCACCGACAGCTTCACCGTGAAGCTGTTCCAGATCGCGTTGTCGATGCCGTACGACGTGTAGCCGAACGACGGCGTCACGACGAGCGTCCGCGCCACGCGGCAGTCGATCCCCGCCTCGGCGCCGAACGCGCGGACGACGTAGACGAGATCCCGCCCGAAGCGGTTCTGGACGAGCCCGCCGACCCCGGCCCGCGCGACGATGTACGGCGAGAACCGCCACGGCAGCTGCACGCCGGCCGACACGCTCTCCACGAACAGGAGATCGTCGCGGTGATCGAGCGCGCGCACGCCGATGGACGAGGACAGGCCGACGCGCACCCTGGTCTTCAGGAGGTTCACGTCGATCTCCGCGCTCGACACGGGACCCGAGTCGTCGCCCTCCCCCATCCACGAGAACCGCGCGCCGACCGAGGTGAGCGGCGCCCCCCTGCCCCACAGCGACGTGCGCATCAGGCTCTCGAAGCCCTCCGCTGCGCGCCGCTCCTCCTCCGCCCGCCGCTGCCGCCCCTCCCACATCCGCCGGCGCCGCGTCTCGAACTCGGAACGCAGCCGTTCGTCCTCGGCCGCGAGCTCCGCTTCCCGCTCCGCGCGCGGCCGCCGCTTGTGCTCCGCCGCCTCGTCCCCGCGGCGATCCTCTCCGAGCCGCGCGTGGCGATCCCCGTAGTCCGGCTCCGCCTCATCCGCGCGCCGCCTCTCGCCGTCGACGTCGTGGCGGGTGTACTTCGGCTTCGGGCCCTCGCCGTCGTCCTGCGCGCCGTCGGGCTCCTCCGCCGGCACCGGCTCCGGCCCGTGTTCCACGGGCTTGCCCTCGGCCCCGAGATCCGTGCCGTCGTTCGGGCAGACATCTACGTCGTCGTCGAAGATCTGGCCGCAGACCGGGCAGCGGACCTTCTCGGCGGCCTCGGCGATCCCGGCCGCGCACGACAGCGCGAGCGCGACGGCGAGGGCGAGGCGTGGGGCGAGCGCGCTCTCCATCAGTGCGCCCCGGAGGCCCTCGGCTCGAAGCCGTCGAGGAGCAGGCGGAAGTCCTCTCCGGCGATCGATCCCCTGCCCCAGAGCGACATCACGACCACGGAACCGCCCTCGAAGATCAGCTCGGCCACCCGGCTCTCCCCCCGCGAGGCGCGCTGCACGATCCCGAGATCCCCGGCGCGGTTCTCGTACGTCTCGGCGGCCTCCACCGCGAACCCCTCACCCTCCCAGTGCGCGCGGCGCGCCCCCGCCTCATCCGCGACGCTTGCCGCCCCGCTCGCCCACGCGCCGAGCCGGGCGCGCGCGCCGGGATCCGGGGTCTCGCCGCCGGGATCCTCCGAGGGGTCGAGCAGGAGTGCGGGCGCCTCGTCCGAGAACCCGTGGACCCGCTCCCACGGCGGCTCGAGGACGTGGAAGTGGAACGCGCCGTCCGGGTGCTCGCAGACGTCCCACAGGGCGTAGGGCTCGGCGCCGTCCACGGGATCGCACGCGGCAATAAGCCCGGAGGACGCCGCCGCGAGGGCGATCGCCCGAACGGCGAGGCGCAGCCGCTCGCCGGAATTCATGGGCAGCTCAACGCCGCGGCGTAGATCTCGCCCGCGTAGGTCGTGTCGGCCGGCGTCGACCGGTTGTCGTGCCACGCCGCGAGGTACCCGCCCCCGATCGCGAGCGCCGGCATGACCGACCGGCCGTCGGCGGTGCTGATCTGGAACGGCGCGTCGAACGACCCGCCGCCGCCCTCGATGAGCGTGACGAACACCTCGGCCTCGTTCGGATCGCCGCCGTTGACGCCGGGCTGCGCGTCCCAGGCGAGCGCGTACGCTCCCGCGAGCGCGTCGAACGCGAGCGACGCCTCGCCGATGTAGTACGCCGGAACCACGGTGCTGTTCAGCGCGTCGCCGACCGGGACCCCGTCCGAGAGGACGCCGGCGAAGGCCCCGTGCACGTCGAGCGGCCGGAACATGATCCGCTTCAGGGGCGGCTCCCGGTCGTCGCGCCAGACGAGGCCCACCTCGTCCGCGCCGTCCCACGCCACATCGATGGGGCGCGATGCCGTGAGCTCCGGGGTCACGTAGGTAGGCGCCGCCAGCGCCGTTCCCGCGTCGCTCGACTCGATCGTGACGACCTGCTCGGTCGTCGACGCGATGACCGCGGTCAGGAAGCCGGTCGCGGTGCCGGTCACGATCGGCCAGTGCTCGTCCAGCACGATCCCCGTGAGCTGGTGGTTCACGTCGCCGGCGGTGTCCACCAGGGCGCCGGTCTCGAGATCGAGCACCGCCATGTACACGTCGTGGCCGGTCGAGGTGTTCCGCGCGTCCGACCAGACGATCCCGATCCTTCCGGCGGTCCCGAGGTCGGGCGCGAACGCGGCCTCAGGGTAGCGCGAGTTGAACGCGTCTTCGTCGGAGACCTGCTCGAAAGGCGCGGCGAGGACGCCGTCCGCGTCCAGGAAGCCGATGTAGATCTCGTAGGTCGAGGTGGTGTAACTCCAGCCCTGCATCACGAGCGCGTAGCCCCCGGCCGCGCCGAGCCACAGGAGCGACGGGAAGTTCCCCGTCGTCCCGGACGAGACCGCGTGCAGGGAGCCGGCGACGAGCGCGCCGCCCGAGTCGAGCCGCGCGAAGTACACCTGGCCGTAGGTCGTCCCCGTGTAGTCCTGCCACGCCACGCCGTACCCCGATCCGTTCGCCGCGGCCGACGGGTAGTTCGTGGCGCCGGTCGTGTCGCTCACCTGCTCCTCGGCGCCGACCGTGCCGCCGGCGCAGCCGCCGCCGCCGCACGCATAGCTCGGATCTCCGGAGCAGGTCTCGCCCGGATCGCAATCGGTCCAGTCGACGGTGTAGCCGCACGTTCCCGGCACGCTCGCCGATCCGGCGCACGCCGCGTTGCTGCACTCGCCGAGCGCCGGGCAGTCGAGGTCATCGACGGTGTACGCGCAGTCGAACGACGTGTCGCACGCGACGTCCCCGCACTCCGGCGTCGCGCAGAGCGCCGCCTCCGCCTCTTGGGTGCAATCGAAGACGCCCGCGTCGGTGTCCAGCGCGCAGCCGACCGCGTCGCACTCGCCGTCCGGCGGGCAGTTGGCCGCGTTCGCGGTGTACTGGCACACCGCCTTGTCGATGACCTCGACGCACGCGCGGTCCGCGCAGCCGTTCGCCGGGCAGAGGCTGCCCGGGCCGACGGAGTGCGCGCACACCCAGCTCTCCGACGCCGAGGAGTAGCTGCACGTCAGGCCCTGCGCGCACTCTCCCTCGAGCGCCGCGCACGGGTCCGTGTCCGGTTCGTAGGCGCAGAGCCCCGCGTCCAGATCGCAGCTCGCGATCGCGCACTCGCCCTCCTGCGCGCAGTCGTCTGCGTCGTCGCAGGTCTCGGAATCGGTGTCGGTGTCCGTGTCCGTGTCGGTATCCGTATACGTA
>JALNZK010000086.1 GCA_023229365.1 Pseudomonadota bacterium
ACACGGACACGGACACGGACACCGACACCGACACCGACACGGATTCCCCGGAGATAGCGGTCAGCTGTGTCGATGGGGGGTTGGACTGGACGGAGATCTCCAACGGCGACACCCTGGCCTTCCCGGACACGGTGGCGGACGGCGAGGCCGGACAATCCAAAACCCTGACGATCAGCGTCCTCAACACCGGCGGCGCGGACTTGAACCTCACGGCCGACCCGGCGGTCACCGGCGTGGGGACCGAGGTGTGGACGCTCGATCTCAGCGAGTTCGTGGAGACCCTCCCGACCGCGGAGTCCTTCGACATGGACCTGCGGTTCGACCCGTTCACGTGCGACGACTACGCGGCGGTCCTGACCATCGAGAGCGACGACGCGGACGAGAACCCGTTCATCATCGAGCTCGAGGGCGCCGGCATCGACGGCACGCCGCCCGTCCCCGGCGGCGGCGGCGTCATCGACCCGGCCGAGGACACGATCACCGCCACCTCGGTCTCGCTGAGCTGGACCGCCGCGACCGACAACTGCTCCTGGCCCATCGACCTGCGCTATCGGCTGGTGCGCTCCGACTCGAACAACATCTCCACGGTGACCGAGGCGATCGAGAACGGCACCGTCGTGATGGACTGGACCAGCGACGTGACCGCCGTCGACGTGTCGAGCCTCTCCCCGGCGCACGACTACTGGTTCAACGTGCTCGTGGAGGACGAGCTCTGGAACCGCGCGGCCTACACCCCGGTCGTGGTCACGACGCTGCAGCAGATCTTCGTCTTTCCCACGGCGCCGAGCTTCGGCAACCTCGGCGGCTCCCGCGCGACGGGGGACAACGCCTGCCGCACCATCCGGGACAGCACCTATCCCGGCCTGCCGGACGACCACGTGCTGATGCTCATCTCGTTCGACGGAGACGAGATGATCGACATGGCGTCCGCGTATTCGATCCCCACCAACCGGCCCTTCTCGGGGCCGGGCGGCACCGTCTTCGCCGACAACTGGGCCGATCTCTTCGACGGGAGCATCGACATGACCCTGGCGGCGGCGGGCGCGCTCGGCAGCGGCTTCTGGTGGTCCGGATCCTACTCGGACGGGACTGGCTACACGGACACCTGCGAAAACTGGTACTCGGCGGCGGCCGCCTACAGCGGCGCCATCGGATCTGCCACCGCCGTGGACGGGAACTGGATCCTCTTCGGGACCCAGACCTGTTCCATGACGGTCCCCTTCCTCTGCCTCGCCTGGGAGTAGCACCCCCCGGAGTCCCGGGAGGCGCGGGGCGTCGCTCGCCTACGGGTAGATGAACGTCACGCCGTTGATGTCCGAGGTGGCGAGCGTCGTCTGCGCCTCGTTGCAGGGGCCGGTCGACCAGTACATGGTCGCCTCGTAGACGTCCGGGTGGTCGAGGCCGACGAGGTGGCCGATCTCGTGGGTCGCGATCCCCTCCAGGTCGAACTCGCCCGAGCAGCTGGGGCTCGCCGCCTCGGCGTCGGTGCAGAACAGCACGTTGTTGTTGAACACGATGTCGGCGTCGGTCATGCGGCGGAAGGTCGTGCCGTTGGTGATCATGGTCTGGCTGCCGAAGATCGGCAGGCAGGCCCCGAGCACGCCGGTGCCCAGGTCGCCGTCGGGATCCTCGAAGCTCATCGTGTTGAACCCGTCGTTGTTGAAGCCGCCGCCGCCGGCCGCCGCGTTCGCGATCTGGGTGAAGGTGATCGACGCGGTCGGCACGTCCTGCCAGTGCTGGAAGCCGAGCTGGACCGCGGTGAGCTCGGTCGGATCGACCATCGAGTCCTCGGCGTTCGCGGTGACGAAGCGGTACTCGACCGGCATGTCGGCGGGGAACCACTTCCGCGCCGGGGAGAGCAGCGCGAAGACGTCGGCGTCGCCGATCGGCAGGTTCGCGGGGCCGGCGACGTTGTCCGCCTCGTTCGACTCGCTCACCTCGCCGTAGGTGTCGATCTGCACGTACGAGTTGTAGTTGCTGGGCGGCGCGCCCTCGAGCCAGGCGACGTAGGAGATCGTGTCGCCCGCGCCGAGGAAGGAGCGGGTGGTGCTCCAGTCTCCGGGCAGGCCGGCGGTCGGGACCGCGTCGAGGTCGTGGTAGAGGTCGATGTCGAAGTCGGTGTAGCAGTCGATGTTGCCGGTGTTCGCCACCTCGAAGCTGAAGCGGACGTCCGAGCCGACCAGCGTGGTCACGAGGTTTAGCGCCACGAGGTTGAGCGTGCCGCCCTGCAGCTGCAGCGGCACGACGGTGTTCCACGTGGTGACGCCGTCGGTCAGCGCCAGGTCGAGGAGGTACTGGAACTCGTCGGCGGCCGCGCCGACGTTCACCGCGAACCCGCCGGCCGTGGCCGTGCCGCCGTCCGCGGCGACGTCGCCGAAGGTGCCGTCCGCCTGGGTCACTGTGACGTCCGGGTCCGACGACGACAGGACGCCGGTCACGCCCGTCGCGTCCACGCCGCCCACGTTGGCGATGGTGATCGAGAGCGTCGCCGCGGCGCCCGCCGGGATCGGCGACGGCGCGGAGGTGTGGGCGTCGTAGACCAGCTCGGTCGAGCGGCAGCCGTTCATCCGCAGGAGGTACGACAGGTACATGGGCGACCAGGTGGAGGTGGCCTCCTCCCAGAACACGCCGTTGAACCAGGTCGTCGTGGCGTAGTCGCCGTCGTCGGTGAGCAGCCCGAACTCGTCGGCGCTGAGGTCGTCCTGGAACTCGATGGTGGCCCAGAACGTGTCGCCCAGCTTGAAGGTCAGCGGCGTGGGCAGGGTGAAGGTCACCGGGATGACGCCGGTGCCGCTGACCGTGGTCCACGACGACGCGGTGTAGATCGCCTTGTCGGGGTAGCCCGCCCGGTAGGTGTAGATCTTCAGCCGGAACTGCGCGTTGACGGGTCCGCTGTTGCGGTAGAACTGCGCCTCGGCCGAGGTGAGCGTGAAGCCGGTCGCGTCGACCACGTAGTACTGCCCGAGCTCGTCGCCGGCCGCGGCCGGGATGAAGTAGGTCGGCGTGTCGTTGTCGACGACGAGCTGGTAGTTCTCGTCGTCGCAGCCGTCGCCCTGGACGTAGATGCCCCAGGCGTCGAGCCAGCTGTTGGGGCCGTCGCTCGAGTCGAGAATGACCGGGTAGATGCCGAACGCGGCGGCGTCGGCCGCGATCGAGAAGCTGGGCGTCCCGGTGGCGCTGGCGCCGGCGTTGATCACGCCGAAGCTGTTCGCGCCGGCCGTCACCGTCAGCCGGTCCTCCCCCGAGCTCAGCGTGCCGACCACCGCGTCGGCGGTGTTCTCCGGGCCGCGGTTGCGCAGCGTGCCGGTGGTGGTCACCGTGCCGCCCGCCGGCAGCACCGCCAGCGAGTCGGTGTGGCTCGTGAGCCCGAGCCACGGGCCCTCGGCGCAGCCCTCGCCCCGGATCACCCAGTTGCCCATCGTGCCGTAGTACGTGGTGTCGGCCGTGCTGTAGAGCGCGCCGCCGAAGTACGGGACGAGCACGCCGCCGTCAACGAGCGGCAGGAAGTAGTTCGCGGTCTGGTCGTCCAGGGAGCGCACGCCGACCCAGAAGAGCTGATCCTTGATCAGCGCGAGCGGCGCGGTCAGCGGGAAGGTGTAGAGATCCGTCCACTGGGTGGCCACGGTGAACGCGGGCGTCGAGGCGAGCTCGGCCCCGGGCAGCCCGTCCTCGTCCGCGTAGACGTGCACCGAGTAGTCGCCGTTGCCGGTGCAGGTCTCGCCGTCCGGGCAGAAGTCGTAGAAGCCGACCTGGATCTGCTGGAGGTTGTACGCCTCGGCGTCGACGAAGAAGATGTTGTACACCTCGTCCCCGGCCGCGAGCAGGTAGCCCGACAGCGGAAAGTCGTTGTCGATCCGCAGCTCGTCCTCTGCGTCGACGGTGTCGCACTCCGGGCAGCCCTCGTCGACGAGCCAGTTGCAGTCGTTGTCGATCCCGTCGCACAGCTCGTCGGCGCCGGGGTGGACGGTTTCGTCGCCGTCGTCGCAGTCGTTGCCCGGGCAGCCGTCGCCCGAGCCGTAGCCGTCGCCGTCGGCGTCGACCAGGGTGCCGCCCACGCAGCCGCCCTCGTGGCACTGGTCGCCCAGCGTGCAGGCGTCCCCGTCGTCGCAGGCGAGGGTGTTGGGGGCGAACACGCAGCCCGTCGCCGGGACGCAGCTGTCGTCGGTGCAGAGCTCGAAGTCGTCGCAGGTCAGCGTCGAGGTGTGCTCGCTGCAGCTGCCGGCCGCGCAGTGATCGCCGAGCGTGCAGGCGTCGCCGTCGTCGCAGGGGGCGGTGTTGTTCGCCCACGCGCAGCCGTCCGTCGGGTCGCAGGAGTTCGTCGTGCAGATGTTGTCGTCGTCGCAGTCGAGCAGCGTCCCGGGCGTGCAGATGCCGCCCGCGCCGCAGCCCTCGGCCCCGTTGCACACGTTGCCGTCGTCGCAGTCCTCCGCCGTGACGCAGAGGCCGCACTGCGGATCGGCGGCGTCGGTCAGGTCGTCGCAGTCGTTGTCCAAGGTGTCGGAGCAGACCGCGTCGCCCAGCGGCCCCTCGAACGCCGCGGGGTTGACGAGTTCGTCGTCGTCGTCGCAGTCGTCGCCGCCCGCGCACGCGTCGGAGACGTGGCCGTCGTCGTCCGCGTCGAGCGGCGCGCCGACGCAGTCGCCGGCGTAGCACGCGTCGTCCATCGTGCAGGCGTCGCCGTCGGTGCACGGAACGGTGTTGAAGGCGTGCTGGCAGCCGGCGGTCGGGTGGCAGCTGTCGTCCGTGCAGACGTCGAGGTCGTTGCAGTCGAGGGCGCCGGCGCCCGCCTGGCAGGTGCCGCCGCCGCAGACGTCGCCCACGGTGCAGAGGTCGCCGTCGTCGCAGCCCGCCGTGTTGTTCACCCACTGGCACCCGAAGACGTCGTCGCAGCTGTCGGTGGTGCAGGGGTTGTCGTCGTCGCAGTCGAACGTGCCCGCCCCGGCGCAGACGCCGTCCTGGCACTGGTCGTCGGTGGAGCAGTACTGGCCGTCGTCGCACGCGGCGGTGTTGTTGACGTAGGCGCAGCCCGCGGCGGGGTCGCAGCTGTCGTCCGTGCAGACGTCGCCGTCGTTGCAGATCAGCGGGTCGCCGCCCTGGCAGAGCCCGGACAGGCAGGCGTCGTCGAGGGTGCATTCGTTGTCGTCGTCACAGGGCTCCGTGTTGTCGTCGTGGACGCACGACCCGTCGTCGCACAGATCGTCCGTGCAGAGGTTGTCGTCGTCGCAGTCCTCGTTGCCGTCGCACTCGACGCCGCCGTCCGCGTCGGTGTCGGTGTCGGTGTCGGTGTCGGAATCCGTGTCGACGTCGGTGTCGGAATCGGTGTCGGAGTCCGTGTCGACGTCCGTGTCGGTGCCGCCGCCGCCCCCGGAGGAGCTGCTGCAGCCGGCCGCGAACGCGAGGAGGGCCGCGAGGAGGATCAGCATCGCCGTTCTCATGGGCGGCCTCCCTTCACGATCGCGCGCACGTCCTCGAGGGTGACCATCCTGGTCGCCGCCCGGCCCCCGCCGTCGTCGACGACCGTCACGTCCCGGGGCTGCGGGTCCTGATAGAGCTGCTCGTCGCCTCGCTCGTCCCGGCGCAGGCGGAACACGCCCTGGAACAGGCCGACGACGTGATAGCCGTCGCCGTCCTCGCGCGGCTCGAGGAAGACGAGCACCCGCTCGCCCCGCACGAACACGGGCGTCCCCGGCAGGCTCGCCGCGTCCCCGCCGACCTGGCCGCCGATCATCTTGATCATCAGCGGGCCGAGGTCACGTCCGCCCTTGAGCACCTCCGTGGGCTTTACCGAGACGCGCGTGTAGATCTTGGTGCGGGGCTCGTTCCAGCGCGCGTCCACGCTGCCGACCTCGCCGACGGCGATGATCGTGGCGACGGCGGAAAGCCGCTCGACGTCGAAATGCTGGAGCACCGTGGTCGACGCCGGCACCGCGACGAGCGTGGCGAAGCCGAGCGCCAGAAGACCCGTGAGCCATGGGGCACGTCTCATTGTTCTCCTCCTGTGATCGTTTCTCGCGGCCGATTCCGGTCGCACGGAGAGAGTATCCGAGTCCCCGAAAGCCTGCAAACGGCGCTCGGGTCCCGACCCCCGTCGGGCGCTCCCCTCGAAAAATATGTTCTCTCCCTCTGAAAAAGGCCTTGCTTCACTCTGAGAATCGCTCTTAGTATTTTCCTCATGATGCAGCGAAGGCGTTCCTCAACGAAAAGGGAGTTGAATACGCTCTCGGTGTGATCAACCAACTTCAACAGGAGAACCGTAATGGCAACGAAGAAAGCCCCGAAGAAGGTCGTGAAGAAGAAGGTCGCCAAGAAGGCCCCGGCGAAGAAGGTCGCCAAGAAGGCCCCGGCCAAGAAGGCCGCCAAGAAGGCCCCGGCCAAGAAGGTCGTGAAGAAGAAGGTCGCCAAGAAGGCCCCGGCCAAGAAGGCCGTGAAGAAGATCAAAGTGAAAGTGAAGCGCAAGCCCAACGCGGCGTTCATGGCGCCGAAGCAGCCGTTCGGCCCGCTCGCGGCGATCATCGGCGACAAGGCGATTCCGCGCACCGAGATCACCAAGAGGATCTGGGACTACATCAAGAGGAACAAGCTCCAGGACTCCGTCAACAGGCGCATGATCAACGCCGACGACAAGCTCAGGGCGCTGTTCGGGAAGGCCCAGGCGTCGATGTTCGAGTTGACCAAGATGGTCAACAAGTACGTCAGGTAGTCGCTACGGCGCCGAGGCGCGGCTCGGCCGGATATCCTCGACCGGTTCCTCGTCGGTGATGGCGATGCGGGCGGAGTCCGGCCCGACCACGATCGGGATGACCGTCTTGTTGCGACCGGCCTGCTCGCGCATCCCGAAGTAGCGATCCGCCGGGTTGGCGATCCGCAGTATCAGCTGGAAGTAGCGCAGCATGAGGCGCCGCAGCCACGGCAGCGACTTCTCGATGATGAGCTCCTCCTCGCCGACCTGGATCGTCCAGCGGTTCTCGTTGATCTTGATGATTCCCGCCTGCTTGAGCGATCGCAGGAGGTTCGGCACGTTGGGCGGCTGCATGTAGCCGTACCGCGCGTTGACCGCGACGATGTTCGCGCCGAGCGGGATGGTCTTGCAGCGCTCGTCCTCCGGCTCGAACGGCCGGTTGGTCTGCAGGACGTTCAGCAGGATGACGTGCTTCGGGACGGCGCCGTTGCGGCGCACGTAGACGCGCAGCCCCATGGGGCACGGGTCCTCGGGCTTCGAGATCGCCCGGGACGAGAGGAACACGACCGCGCGCTCCACCTGGGCGACCTCGCGCTGTCCGTACTTGATGCGCAGCATCGGGCTCTCCATGAGCGCCTGCTTGAGCTCGATGTAGTGGTGCATCGGGAACTTGGCGAACTCGATGTACGCCTTGGCGAGCACGCCGCGCCCCCACTGCCACGTCTTCATGAGCGAGAAGAGGGCGACGGCGATGGCGATCGGCACGTAGGCGCCGTCCACGATCTTGATCGTGTTGGCGCCGAAGTAGGATAGCTCCACGGCCAGGAAGAGGGCGCACGCCGGGCCGATGAGGTACCAGCGCCAGCCCCAGCCCCGCGCGACGAAGAAGAAGACGAAGGTGGTGATGATCATGGCCCCCGTCACCGCGATCCCGTACGCGGCGGCGAGGGAGCTCGACGTGCGGAACGTCAACGTGAGGATCGCGCAGCCGGCGAACAGGAGCCAGTTGACGCCCGGCATGTAGATCTGCCCCTGGATCTTCGCCGACGTGAAGACGATCTGCAGCCGCGGGAAGAAGCCGAGCGCCATCGCCTGCCGCGTCAGGCTGAACGCGCCCGAGATGAGCGCCTGGGAGGCGATGACCGTGGCCATGGTGGCCAGCGCGACGAAGACGTACAGGAGCCCGTTCTGGGGGAAGAGCGCGTAGAACAGGTGGCCGTTCGGGACGGAGGCCGGATCGAGCAGCCGCGCGCCCTGGCCGAAGTAGTTGAGCAGCAGCGCCGGGTAGACAAGCGAGAACCAGCTCACCTGGATCGCGTCGCGCCCGAAGTGCCCGAGATCCGCGAACAGGGCCTCGACGCCGGTGATGGCGAGCACCGCGGCACCGAGGATGAAGAGCGCCTTCGGCCCCATGCGGGTCAGGAACTCCACCGCGTAGGCCGGGTTCACGGCCGCGAGGACCTGCGGGTGCGCGACGATCCAGTAGAGCCCGGCGACACCGATCGTGAGGAACCACACGACCATGATAGGCCCGAACGCCCTGCCGACGTTCTTCGTGCCACGGCTCTGGAACCAGAACAGGCCGAACAGCGTGGCGAACGTGATGATCGGGACCACCGTGGGGCTGAGCGCGGTCGTGGCCACCTCGAGCCCCTCGTACGCGGACAACACCGAAATGACCGGCGTGATCACGCCTTCCCCGTACAGGCACGCGGCGCCGATGATCACGGCGGTCGTGATCACCGCGATCCGGCGGCCCGGCTTGGCGCCGGGTTTTCCGTTTGCGCCCTGCTGCCGGTTCCGGATGATGCCGAGCATCGCGAAGATGCCGCCCTCGCCGTTCAGATCCGCGCGGAGGACGAGCAGGACGTACTTCAGGCAGACGACGATGGTCAGCGTCCAGAAGATCAGCGACAGGGCGCCGAGCACGTTGGGCAGCGAGCGCTCGAGCTCGACCGCGCCGAAGAATATCTCCTTCAGCGTGTAGAGCGGGCTCGTCCCGATGTCGCCGTACACGACCCCGAGCGCGCCGATGGCCAGCGTGAGGAGCCCGGTCTTGGCCTTTTCCCTTCGGAGTCCCACGTCCTTCGTTTCTCTTCGCTACTCGCCCGTGGCCGCGGGGTGCGCCGGGGCCCGGCTGTCGACCAGGTCGGGCAGCGAGCCCTCGGCCTTGAGAACGGGCAGCAGGACGAACGTCGCGACCGCGCACAGGATCATCGTCAGCGCCACGAGGAGCCCGAACCGCTGCATCGGGATCATGTCCGAGATGGCAAGCACCGAGAAGCCGGCCGCGACCTGGATCGCGTTCGACGCGATCGACGGCCCGATCGTCTCGGAGGCCACCTGCAGCGACTCCCGGCGCCGCCGCCGCCGCCACAGGAAGTGGATCGCGTAGTCGACGCCGACGCCGAGCGCGATCGCCGAGATCATGTTCGTCGTCGGATCGAGAGGAATCTTCACGGCCCCCATGACCCCGATCGCGACCGCGAACATGACGAGCGCGGGGACGAGCGCCTTCAGGCTGACGACGATCGAGCGGAACGCGATCGTGAGCAGCGCGATCAGGAGCACGAACGTCACGATGAGCGAGGCGATCGTGTTGCGCGAGATGCAGTCGGCGAACGCCGCGTTGACCACGGGCTGTCCCGTGACGAAGGCGGCGACCTTGCTCGCCTGGGGCCCTTCGCTCGGGAGGCCGAACGCCGGGGCGTCGAGATCGGTGAGCGCCCACGCGATGCGCCGTTCCAGCTCCGCGGGCGGCGCGGACACGCCGGCCGCCGCGAGCACCGGCGCGGCGAGCCTGGTCGCCTCGATCATCGCCCGCGCGTCTGCCATGGCCGTCGCGAGCGCGTCGGCGCTGAGCTCGAGCCCCTTGGGATCGCGCGCGGCAGTGAGCGGCAGGGCGTTCCGCAGCGCGTCGGTCACGGTCGCGAGGTCGGGTGACCCGCGAAGCGCCTCCCCGAGCGGATCGCGCAAGCGCCTCTCCCGCTCCACCCACTCGGCGGCGGCCTCCGCGTCCGCATCCGGCTCGGGCTCCATGAAAAGCGCGCCCTCGCCCATGACGTGCTCCGCGATCATCGCGTCGACGGCCTGTGCGACGTCGGGGCCCGGGACCAGATCCTCCTTCATCCCGTGCTCGCGGATCGCCGCCGCGATCCGCCGCTCGGCGCCCTGCGCGGCGCGCTCGCGCCCGTGGATGTCGATCAGGCGCACGAGGCGCGCGGAGATCTCGCCGATCATCGCCTCCGTCTGCCGCTCGCGATCCTTCGGCGGGAGCTTCCGGACCTCGATCCCGCTCACCGCGTGCGGGATCTCCTTCGCGACGAACGCCTGGAGCCCGTCGACCGCGGCGTTGATCATCTCGGGCGGCAGGTTCTTCAGCCGGACCTGGACGAGGCTCGCCTCCTTGGTCGGCGAGATGATCTGGTCGATGGCGGCGCTGCCCTCGATGAACGGGTAGAGCGGCTGCGTGCGCTCCTGGCTGATCGGCAGGTCCGGCCGGCCGCCCATCGCCTCGGCCATCATCACGAGCGGATCGATGATCGAGCTCACCTGCACGACGTTGTCATCCTGCTGGAGGTACTCGACGATCTTCCGGAGCTCGGCGAGCACGAACGGCGAGCGCATGTCGCCCTCGAAATAGATCTGGAGCATCACGGAGCCGCCGAAGCGGCGTTCGAGGAACTTGTTGGCCTCGTCCGGCTCGGAGCCGTCGGCGTAGAACGTCCGCAGCGTCGAGTCGGGCTCCACGCGCGCCGCGCACACGACGCTCACGGCCGCCAGGACGGCGGCGCCCGCAATCACGCCGCGCCTGTGGCCGAGCGACCAGCTGCCGAGGCGGCCGAGCGACCTCGCGAGCGGCGCCGCCCCGAGTCGCGTCGGGAGGTTGCGGCTGAACGACATCGCGGCCGGGATCACGGTCAGCGCGAGGAGGAGCATGAACAGGATGCCGAGCGCGCACAGCCACCCGAACTCGCGCATCGGCCCGACGTTCATCGCCTGGAACGCGGCGAAGCCCGCGCAGGTCGCGAACGCCGAGAACGACACCGGCCCCACGCGCTCCCTGAACGCCTCCACGATCCGCCCGTGGATCGTCGGAGCGGCGCCGGTGAAGTACGCCCCGAGGAAGTGGATGCCGTAGGCGCCGCCGATGGCGACGAACAGCGTCGGGATCGAGGAATCGACGATGGTGATTTTCTTCCCCAGGAGGACGAAGAGCCCGAGCGTCCAGACGAGCGCCATGCCGACGACCGACAGGCTGAGCACCACGCCGAGCGGCTTCGGGAACAGGAGGAACGTGATGAGGGTCACGACGATGATGACGACGGGCGTGAGCTTGCTCATGTCCGTCTTCGTGCCGCCGACCACGTGCAGGCGGATGAACGGCGAGCCGGCGTAGTAGATCCCCTTCCCGGTCCAGAGCTTCGACGACGCGGTCTTGATGTCCGCGGCGACGTTCACGGCGGCGCGCTTGCCGCCGAGGAAGCAGAGGATCATCGCCGCCTCGCCGTCCCTGGAGATCAGGTTGCCGACCGCGTTCTTGTTGGCGAGGACCCTGGCCCTGAGCGCCTCGAGCTCCGCGGGATCGGTCGGCACGCTGTCGACGAGCGGCTCGACGTTGAGCCCGACGGGGCCGGGCTGCGGGTCCGGGACCTCGGTGAACGACATCACGTCATACACGCCCTCGACCCGCGCGAGCCGCCGCGTCAGCTCGCGGATCTCGGTGAGCCGCTCCGCCGTGAACATGTCGTCCGCCTCGAGCCCGACGATCGCCACGTCGAGGCCGCCGAACTTCTCGTTCACGCGATGGAAGAGCGCGATGTCCGGATCCACGGCCGGGAGGAACTGGAGCACGTCGTCGTCGGCCTCGAGCTTGGGCAGGAGAGTGGCGAACGCCGCCGTGATGATCACGGCGATGATCAGGATCGGCCAGCGAAAGCGGATGATCAGCTCTGCAACCCGCGTCTTCATGGGCTCCTCACGGCGACGAACCAAGAACGACCTCGTATATACCAATCATCTCGTCTCAGTCCACCCCGCTTCCCCGCAGCGCCGGGAGCACGATCACGGCGCAGAGCATCGCCGCGGTGAGGCCGACGACGATCATCAGCCCGATGTCCGCCATGGCCCGGTTGTTCGCGAACGCGAGCGCCGCGAACCCGACGATCGTCGTCAAGGCGTCCGCGAAGACCGCCGCCGCGACCCGCCCGCGCTCACCCGCCGGCTCGTGCTCGACGTACACGCCGTAGTTGATCCCGAGGCCGAGCACCATGGTGAGCGCCGCGGAAGCGACCGGGGTGACCGGACGGCCGATGAGGCCGTAGAGCCCGACCGCCGCGAGCACGCCGAACGCGGGGGGCAGCACCGCGCGCAGAGAGAAGAGGAGCGAGCGCTCGACCACGGCGATCAGCACGAGCGCCACGGCCCCCCAGATGCCGAGCATCCAGGCGAGATCCTTCTGCAGCGCGTCGAGGGTGCCCTGCGCCTCGACCCGCTCGGACGCGAGGCGGCAGCCCGGCACCGCCTCGGCGATCGCGGCGAGCGAGTCGGCCCGGGCCGCGCCCTTCACCCGCGAGAGGACGTACCAGCGGCCGCCCTGCTGCACCAAGGCCTCCGTGACGAGCCGGCCGAGGCTCGTGCCGCTGTAGTCCGCGGGCTCGATCGGCGGGGCGTCGAGCATCGCGTCGAGGCCCTCGATGTAGGACGGCGCGAAGCCGGCGGCCGCGAGCGCGGTCCTCGCCCCCCCTGCACCGGGATCGAAGAGGGCCGCGGACGCGTCGAGCGACCTCCTCTGCGTCGCGAGCGACGGGAGGAACGGGCTCACGGAAACGACGTCGTCCTTCTCGACGCCGCCGGCGAGGAGCGCGGCATAGAGGGCGTCGTTGCGCGCGAGCGCCTCGTCGCGGGAGCCTCCCTCGGCCACAAGCAGCGCCTGATCCGCGATCCCGGGGAACAGCCTCGACAGCCGGTCCTGCTTCGCGACGAGATCGGGCGGCGTGTAGCCCAGATCGCGCGGATCCCCGGAGAGCGTCACGCCGAAGAGGCCGAACGCGAAGGCGCCGGCGGCCGCCGCGAACACCAGGAGCAGGACCGCGCGCCGCGCGCCCACGGCTCCCGTGCCGAGCCGCGTGAACCGGCGCGACCAACGCTCCGCGGTGTCGCGCAGCCCCGGACCCGCGCCGCCGAGCGCGAGCCTGTGGAGCGAGGGGAGCAGGAGCAGCGCCGTGAGGAGCGACACCCCGACCGAGATCGCGGCGAAGGCGGCGAGTTGCCGGACGCTCGTGAACGAAGACGTTGCGACGAGCAGGAACGCCGCGACCGCGGTGGCGCACCCGAGCGTCACCGGCCTGACCACGGCCTGGAGCGCCGCGGCCATGCGCGCCCTGGTGTCGCCCTCGGTCTCGCCGAGCGCCCGGTGGTAGAGGTGGATCGCGTAGTCGATGCTGATGCCGGTGATCGTCGAGGCGAACCCGAGGGTGAGCGCATGCACGCGCTGCCCGGCGAGCCCCATCGCGCCGGCGGCGATCGCGTTGCCGAGGAGGCCGGGGACGAGCGCGAGCAGGAGGAGCCGCAGGCGCCGGAAGAAGAGGAGGAACACCCCGGCGACGAGCACCGTGATCGCGATCGAGCACCACTTGAGATCCGCGATGAGCGAGGACGCGCTCGCGGAGGCGAAGTGGACCCCGCCGAGGGCGACAACCGGGATGTCCGCCGTGCCCTCGGCCTCGAGGGCGCGGGCGACCGTCCGGTCGAGCTCCCGCACGAAAGCCGTCGCGCGCTCGACGTCGAGCGCATCGAACGAGAGATCGAGGAAGACGAGGGCGTACCGTCCGTCGAGCGAGACCAGGTGGCCCCGCTCCACGCGGGCGCCCTGGCCCTCGCCGACGGCTTCGAGCCCGCGGAGCGCGTCCCGCCCGAGCCCGAGCGGGTCCTGCAGCAGGTACTCCTGGATCACCATCGCCTCGGGTGCGCCGAGCCGCTCCTTGAGCTGGGCCACGCGCTCCGCCGTCTCCGCCTCGTTTTTCGGGAGCGCGTCGGCGCGCGCGAGCCTCGCCGCCCGCCCGAGCACGACCGCCGCCGCCCGCCTCGCCTCGTCCATCTCCACCCGGCTCGTCACCGCCGCGACCCCGTCGAGCTTCGCCAGCGCGTCGGCCGCAGCGTCCGCGGCCTCGAGCAGGCGATCCGTGTCGCCCTTCGCCTCGGGCCCGACGACCACCGCGACCTTGCGCATCATCCCGAACCTGCGGGCGAGCTCGACGAGCGAATCGCCCCCGCGGTCCGGCAGCAGCTCGGTGACGTCCGTCTCGACGGAGATCCGCGTCGCGGCGAGGGCGCCTGCCGCGAGGAGCACCGCGAACACGGCGATCGCGACCGGGGTCGGCAGGATGGGCAGCTTCACGCAAAGGTCCTAACTTGGAAATCGGCGGATGTAAATCCGAGCGACTTCGGATAAGGTCACCGGCGACGCGCGATCCAGGAGGAGACGATGGCCGTTCCAGCGAGAAGCTACGCCGCGTTCGGCACGGTGATGCTCGCGTTCTTCCTGGCCATTCTCGACTCGACGATCGTCAACATCACGCTCCCGCGCATCACGGAGCACTTCAGGACCGACATCAAGACGATCTCCTGGGTGGTGAACGGCTTCGCGCTCGCGTTCGCCGTGCCGCTCATCACCGCGTCGCGCCTCGCGGATCAGTTCGGCCGCAGGCGCGTCTTCTCCATCGGCCTCGCCCTGTTCACGATCACGTCGCTCTTCGCCGGGCTCGCGCCGGGCGTGAACCTGCTCGTCTTCTTCCGCGTGCTCCAGGGCCTGTCCGCGGCGATGCTCGTGCCGGTCACGCTGCCGATCGTGCTGGACCTCTTCCCGGCCGAGAAGAGCGGCGCCGTCATCGGCGCGTGGGCGGCGATCGCCGGGCTCGCCGCGGCGGGCGGACCGGCGCTCGGGGGCGTCATCACGGACAAGCTCTCTTGGCAGTGGATCTTCTACATCAACATCCCGATCGGGCTCCTCTCGCTCGTGCTGACCCAGTTCCTCATCCGCGAGACCAAGGATCCGACGTCCTCGCGCCGGATCGACTGGTCCGGCATGGCGAGCCTCACCGCCGCGGCGTTCTCGCTCGTGTACGCGCTCATCAAGGCGAACGATCTCGGCTGGACGTCGCCGACCATCCTCGGGCTGTTCGCGTGCGCCGCGTTCTCCCTCGTCCTGTTCGTGCTCGCCGAGGTCAGGTCCAAGGAGCCGATGCTCCCGCTCGGGATGCTGCGCTCCCTGCCGTTCTCGGCGGGGAACGCGACGCTCTTCGTGCTCGGCATGGGCATGATGAACGGCGTGTTCTTCCTCGCCTTCTTCCTCACGCAGGTCATGGGCAAGACCGAGCTCGAGGCCGGGATCGTCATCACGGCGCTGCCGCTCACCTCGACGGTGTTCTCCGCCATCACGGGCGCGCTGTCGGACAAGCTCGGGTCGAGGTGGTTCACGACCGCCGGCATGGCGATCCTCGCCGCGTCGGTCTACGTCTACAGCGGGCTGCGCCCCGACGCGACGAACGGGGAGATCGTCTGGCGGCTCATGCTCATGGGCGCCGGGATCGGAACGGCGATGGCGCCGGTGGTGGGGTCGACCGTGCGCGCGGTGGCGGCGGACAAGATCGGCATCGCGTCGGGCGTCGGCAACATGACCCGCACCGTGGGCACCGTGCTCGGCGTGGCGATCATCGTGACGATGTTCACGGGCACGGTCGACCGGCAGATCGGGTGGGCCAAGGGCGAGGCCAAGGCGCTCGTCACGGCGAACGACGCGCTCCGGGATCAGATCAAGGCACCGATACTGAGGCGGATCTCGGGGGTGGGGTTCTCCCAGTCGCGCAAGCTCGCCACGCTCGACGAGACGCTCGCCGAGGTCGATCGCAAGAAGGCCGAGGTGCTCGACTCGGTGCCGCCGTTCATGGCGAAGAAGATGGCGAAGACGTTCGAGGAGCAGAAGGACGAGATCCGGACGCTCCACCCGAAGCTCCAGAAGATTTTCAAGAGCCGGATCTGCGACGCGTTCGCCGCGACCTTCAAGGTCAACGCGTTCATCCTAATCCTGGGCGTCCTCTTCGCGCTGTTCTCGGATCAGAGAAGGAATCGGGGTCGGTAGCCGTTAGCCGAAATCGCGCTTGCCGTGCCATACGCGCAAGACGACCAACGCATTTTCGTTCAAGGTGTAGATGATGCGGTAGGGCGAGACGATGGTTTCTCGATAGACGGACATGGCAAGCTCGGGGACGACTCGCCCCGACTCCGGGTGCCGTTGGGCACGCCTCACCGCGTCGCGAATCCTCTGTGCGAGGCGTCGCGCCGCCGTCGGATTGTCACGGGAGATCCAATCCCGCATCTCTTCGAGGTCGCGAAGCGCCGGGCCGGTCCAAAGAGCCTTCTTCTTTCCCGCCATCTCACCGCCCAAAAGAATCGAGGATCGCCTCGGCGTCAGTGTCCGGGTGCAGATCGCCTCGCTCTGCGGCGAGTGATCCCTCGCGCACGGCGTCGACGAAAACCGCGCGCGTCTCGAGCTGCTCGTAGGCGTCGAGCCCGATGAGAACCGCGACACCCCGGCCGCGGCGGGTCAACAACACGGGGCGCCGGGACGCGCATGCCTTCGTCACCATCTCGGACGCATGCGCCTTCAGATCGGTGATCGGACGGACGTCTTCACTAAATTTGGCTGTCGGCATCTGGTACCTCCAAAGGTGCCTTCAACGGCACCTGTTGAGTATACCTCCATCGGCGCACGGCACCAGCCGGAAACGATATCGGACGTTCGTGGGAGAAGGCGCCGGAAATCGACAGAGGTGGACGGAGTGGACGGCATGGACGGAGTGGAATGGACGGGAAAGGAAGAAGCGATCAGACCTTGGGCTTCTTCGCGCCCTTCTTTGGCGCGGGGGTGAACGTGACGGAGTAGTCGAGCGGCTTCTCGAGCATGATCATGCGCATGAGCGGCACGTTGAAAACGGCCGTGCCGTTCATGATCTTGCCGCCCACCTGGGAAACGATCTCGCCGTTGGGCCGCACGGTCAGCTCGAGGTAGGAGCCCTTCATGAGCGGCGGGCCCTCCTTGCCGACCGCGAACTCGATCGCCTCGAGGTACTCCTTCTCGGTGCGGGTCCGCTGCTCGCGGGGGCTCATCTCCTTGAACGCTGGGTTGGAGACGGCCGAGAACAAGGTGCCGACCTGCTTCGCGCTATCCCTGTCGAGGTGCAGCGCGATCGTCGTCTTTCCGTCCTTCTTCGTCACGTGGATGATCCCGTTGTTGCTGGGCGGGATCTCATCCGAGAAGAGGGAGCGGATGTCGTGGAAAACGAGATCCATCTCGAGCGTCTCCGGTGTCGGCGTCGAGATCCGCCGCACCACGAAGCCGGGCCGCTTCTCGATCCCCTTCTCGATCCGGGCAACGTCGAACACCTTGGCGCCGTCATCGGCCGTGAAGTAGTCGGCGAACAGCTTTTTGACCTCGAGCCTGACCTTCGCGGTGCCGGAGCCGTCGCCCTCGACGTCGATCGCCGGCCTGGCCGTGCACGCCGCGAGGAGGAGCAGAAAACCTGCCAGGAGAGCCGCCGTGCGTACGCATTTGCCCATGGAGAACCTGCCTTCCCACCCGCTTGGATGCCGCCAGCCTCTTTTTTATTCAGAGAAGATCGATCACGTCAACAGGAGCGCGAGCGCGACGACCGCGGCGACGAGCAGGATCGCGCCGACGACGATCAGCCCGAGATCCCCTCGCCCCGGCGGCGGATCCGGTCGCGGGATCTCGCGCGTCGTCCGCTGGTATCCTGGCTGGCCCGGATACGAGAGCGGATCCTCGGGGCCGATCGGCAGCGGCTCCTTTGCCGAGGCTTCGGGCGCCTCCGCCGAGGCTTCGGGCGTCTTTGCCGAGACCTGGGCGTCCTTCGCGTCGTGTCCGGCTGCGGTTCGGCGCGGCGGCGCGAAGGACGAGGTCTCCTCCTCCGGGGCGCTCTGGATCGCGGCGAGCGCCACGTCCGCCGGGTGCTCGAGGGCGAACGTCGTGCCGCCCACGGTGAACGGGACGCCGGGTGCGATCTCCGCCTCGGCGACCCGCTCGCCGCCGACGATTAAGCCGTTGCGGCTCTCGATGTCGCGCACGGCGATCCCGGTCGCGGTCCGGACGACCTCGGCGTGGTACCGCGACACGTCGCGATCGTCGACGCAGATGTCGGCATCGTTGGCGCGGCCGATGCGCAGCGCCGCGGGCGGCTCGGGCAGCGGGTACCGGCTCGCGGGGCCCGGCCCGCCGATCACGAGAAGCGAGGGCGGGGGCCTCTCGCCGGATCGCGCGAGGAGGCCGGCGAGAATCGCGCGCGCTTGGATCGCGGCCTCGTCCCGCCCCGCGGGCGGCCCGGGCGCCACGCCGAGACGGAAACGGATCTCGAACCCCGCGACGTCGATCATGTCCTCGTTGGAGAGGCGGCGCGCCCGGTGCGGGACGAGCCGCTGTCCGGCGATGAAAGTCCCGTTCAGGCTGCCGAGGTCGACCGCCTTGTAGTCGTTCCCGTCGAGCCGGATCTCGGCGTGGCGCGTCGAGACCGCCATGTCGGGAAGGCACACGTCGCAGCTCCGCGCGCGGCCGATGATCACCCGGTCCTGGACGAAGCTCCGGGAGTGCGCGGCGCCCGGGTCGCCGGGATCGACGATGTCGAGGCGGATCGCCATCGGGGAACACGCTAGCGAGTTTTGCAGCCCAGATCCACTCTTCGTACCCTGCGCCGTCGCTCCGGATGAGCCGTTGCTTTTGGCCGGGCATTCTCTAGAATGGGCCGCGATGGACGCGCGATCCAAGAACACGGAGCGGCTGTTCGAGCGGTTCGGCAGGAGCTATGCGGGCGGCGACGTCGTCTTCGGCGAGGACGACCCGGCGGCCGAGGTGTTCATGATCCTCGAGGGCCGCATCCGGCTGCTCAAGCGGGTGCGCGCGGTCGAGCGCGACATCGTCATCCTCAAGGCCGGCGACATCTTCGGCGAGGCGGCGCTCGTGCGCGGCCAGCTCCGATCCGCGTCCGCCGTGGCGCTCGGGCAATGCCGCGTGCTCGCGTTCACGACCGACGACTTCGAGGCGCTGCTCAACGAGCAGCCCGAGGTGGCGCTGAAGCTCCTGGGTCAGCTCATCCGGCGGCTCCAGGCGGCCGAGGAGCGGATCGAGAACATGATGCTGCGCGACAGCCAGAGCAAGATCGTGAACACGCTGATCCGCCTCGCCCAGAGCGCGTCGCCCGGCCAGACCCACGTGTTCCTCGGGGTGTCCCCCATCGAGCTGTCGTCGCGCATCGGGATCGACGTCGACACCGTGAAGCGCGGCATCCTCCAGCTCAAGGAGAATAGGTTCCTCGGCATCGCCGGGGAGCAGCTCGAGATCTACGATGTCGACGCGCTGCGCAAGCTGTACCGGCTCATGGGGATGAAGGAAAACCTCAAGAAAGAGTGAGGCCTGAATCACGCGCGCCCCCCGCGCGTCCAAGACCCGGCGGAAACAGGGGAGGTGAACCCATGCACAGCATCCGCAG
Source organism: Pseudomonadota bacterium (assembly GCA_023229365.1). Taxonomy (NCBI): domain Bacteria; kingdom Pseudomonadati; phylum Pseudomonadota; species Pseudomonadota bacterium. The sequence continues at coordinate 19,237 of JALNZK010000086.1, forward strand.
CCACCTGGGTGCCGCGTTGGCCGTCGCGATGGCGGTGTTTCTCGCGGCGCCGTTCGCGTCGGCGCGCAACGTCTACCTGAACGGCGTCGAGATCGGGGACCTGCGCAGGCAGACGTTCAAGGATGCCACCGTGCACATCGACGAGAACGGCGACGTCCACATCAGCTCGGACCGGTACAAGGTCGAGGTGGTCGACGAGGACGGCAAGCCGGGCGGTGCGGCGAGCGCGGTGGACGAGAAGGACGTGGCCGGCGCCAACCCGCAGCTTCGGCAGCGGTACTTCCTCGTCACGAAGCCGTCTCCGGCCGGGCGCGCGCAGTACGACGTGGTCCTCAAGGTCAACGGCGTCCAGCGGCGCGTCATCAAGGCCGGCGATGCGGAGCTGATCATCGAGGTGTCGGCGTGGTTCAAGCCCGGCAAGAACACCGTCGAGCTCGCGGCGACGAAGAACCTGCGCGGCGGGCGGGCGTCGACGTCGCCCGAGGACAAGGCGCGCATCATCCTCGGCGCGGGACACGAGGAGGCCGCGATCGTGAAGGTCGACGTCGTCAACGTCGATTTCAAGTGCGACGCCTCGCAACTCGAGGACGTGAAGAAGACCTACGTCTTCACCGCGATCTGAACGTCCCAGATCGGCGGTAACCTGCCGTCTCTAAAAGGTTTTTCTGCCACCGGTTGCTTGACCCCACGCGCTTTTCCTGTTACCAAGTCGGCATGCAGACCGCTCGTCCGATCGCCACGATCCTCGCCGCAGCGGCTCTGCTCGCGGCGTGCGGCGCGAAGATATCCGACGAGGATCTCCGGCAATCGGATCGCTTCTACCAGGCCGCGTACATCTCCTGGTTCGAGGAGCACGACAACCTCGCCGCGATCCGGCACCTGACGCGCGCCATCGAGGCGAACCCGGAGAACGACGACGCGCAGTACCTGCTCGGGACGATCCGCCTCGGCAGAGGCGAGCTCGACGAGGCCGAGGTCCACCTGCGCACCGCGGTCCGCCTCCGCGGCGTGGACATGCCGACGGCCCGTGTCGAGGCGCTGAACAGCCTCGGCGTCCTCCTGCTGCAGAAGAAGAAGCCGGAAGAGGCGGTCGTCTGCCTCGAGGAGGCGGCGGGCGAGGTGCTGAACCGGGAGCCGTGGCTCGCGCTCGGGAACCTGGGCTGGGCGTACATCGAGCTCGGCGAGTACGACAAGGCGATCGAGACGCTGCGCCGCGCGCTGTTCGACCAGCCGCTCTTCTGCGTCGGGATGTATCGGCTGGGACAGGCGTACTACCTCAAGGGCGACTACACGAACGCCGTGGCCAACCTCGCGACCGCCATCGGGATCACGCAGGCCGGCTGCGACAAGTTGCAGGAGGCGCACCATCTCCTCGGCCTGGCGAACCTTCGGCTCGACCGGCTCGAGGAGGCGCGCGTTGCGCTCTCGGCGTGCGAGGAGATCGATCCCGCGTCGGAGACCGGCGCCGCGTGCGCCGAGGCCCGGCGAGGGCTGTAGCGCGGCGAGGCCATGCCCGACACGACCACCGCGGCGTTCGTCCTGCGCGCCGTGGATCTGCGCGAATCGGATCGCCTGCTGACCCTCCTGACGCGGGAGCTCGGAAAGGTCTCCGCCGTGGCGCGGGGCGCGCGGTCGAGCCGCAAGCGGTTCGGCGGGGCGCTCGAGCCGTTCGCGCTCGTCGAGGTCGTGCTCGGGCACGCCCGCGGCCGGGAGGGGCTTCACTCCCTGAGCGAGGCGACGCTGATCGAGGCGCACCCGGGCCTCGCCGAGGATCTCGAGCGGCTCGGCGCCGCGGCGCTGGTCATCGAGCTCGCGCGGGAGGTGATCCCCGAGAACGAGCCGGACCCGCGCCTGTTCGGCGTCGTCGCGGAGGCGCTCGGCCTCCTGTCGCGCGCTTCGAGCGGTGCCACCCGACCGCTCGCGATCTCCGCGGCGCTGCGGGTGCTCGCCTGCGCCGGCCTCGGCCTGAGCGCCAGCCGGTGCAACGCGTGCGGCCGCAAGGTCCCGCCGGGCAGGAAGGCCCACTTCGATCCCCGTCGCGGCGGCATCGTCTGCACCGCGTGCGGCGGCGGGCCGATCCTCCTCACCGCGGACGCCGTCGGGGCGCTCGCCGAGCTCGAGAGAGCAGAGCTCGCGGCGGCGGCGGACGCGTCGATCCCGGACCCCGCGCTCCTCGAGATCGAGGCCGCGCTCGGATCCTTCCTGGAGCACCACCTCGTGCGACCGCTGCGCTCGGATCAGTTCAGGAGGCAGGTCGGGCCGGTCGGCGGCTAGTGCGGTGGCGGCCACCGGCGGCCGCCGGCGTCCCCGCCGCTCACGGTGACATGTAACTGCGAATATCCGCGTCTCTTCTGATTCCCCCGATTCGGCACACATCGTGGTTCCCGCAGCCGCGTGCAGAGCGCTCGCCAACTCGAACCTTCCTGGTCGTCCGGCTCGTCGTTCGCCCCGGAGAGCGCCGGATACAGACCGCGTGCGCCGGACGCGACGGTGCTGCACAAGGTCGTGCGCGAGAACCTCGAGGAGTTCCTCCGCCAAGCACGCGGCGGGTCAGAAGACGGGGAGGGCGTCCCGGACTTCGTCGTGGACGAGCTTCGGAGGTTTCTGTCGTGCGGTTCGCTCTCGGGTGGTTTCGCGCGGCTCAAGTGCGAGACGTGCGGCAAAGAACGTCTCGTTCCCTTTTCGTGCAAGCGCCGCGCAGCATGCCCGAGCTGCGCTGGGAGGCGCATGGCGGAGCTCGCCGCGCACCTCGTGGATTCCGTGTTTCCGCTCGTGCCGGTGCGGCAGTGGGTGCTCAGCCTGCCGTTCCTCCTGCGCTACCGGCTCGCGTGGAACCACGATCTCACGCGGAAGGTGCTCCGGGTCTTCTGGCGTGTCCTCGACAGGTATCAGCGGAAGAGGGCGACGGAGCGCGGCCTCGCGAACGCCCGGACCGGCGCCGTGACGGTCATCCAGAGAGCCGGGGGCGCGTTGAATCTCAACGTCCATTTCCACATGGCCGCGCTCGACGGCGTGTTCGTCGAAAAGGAAGATGTAGGGGCGAACGGCCGTTCGCCCCTTCTCTCGTTCGTCCGGCTACCCGCGCCGTCGACCGAGGATGTCGCGGCGATCGTGAAGAGAGTTCGCAAGGGCGTCCTCCGCCTGCTCGGCCGCTCACGCATCTCGAACGGTGACAACGAAGACGACGGTTGGGACGATCCGTTCGTCGAGGAGAGCCCGGCGCTCGCGGCGGCGAGTGGCGCCTCGGTGCAGGGGATCTCCGCGTTCGGTCCTCGAACGGGGCAACGCGTGCGGCGGATCGGCGAAGAACCGGACGAGATCGTCAAGGCGCCGAAGCGGAAGCGCCACGCACGGTACCAGGGTTTCGATCTGCACGCTGGCGCACCGGCCAAACCCGAGGAGCGCGATCGCCTCGAACGAATGCTCCGCTACTTGTTGCGCCCGCCCATTGCCGAGAGCCGTCTTCGCGAGCTGCCGGACGGCAACATCCTCCTCACGCAGAAGACGAAGTGGTCGGACGGCACGACCGCGCTCGTGTTCCACCCGCTCGAGCTGCTCGAGCGGCTCGCGGCGATCATCCCGCGGCCCCAGATCAACCTGCTCATCTACCACGGCGTCTTGGCGCCCAACGCTCACTGGAGGAGCCGCGTCGTCGCCTACGGCCGCCCTGGTGTCGCGCCGGCCGCCGGCGCCGCCGAAGACGCCGACTCCGCCGAGACGGCCGAGCCGCAACCGTTCTCGCCGCGCAACTACACCTGGGCCGAGCTGATGCGCCGCACGTTCGGCTACGACGTCATGGCGTGCCTCGAGTGCGGCGGGCGGATGCGGCTGATCGCGATGATCGAGCA
>JALNZK010000087.1 GCA_023229365.1 Pseudomonadota bacterium
CGCCGAACGGCGTCTCCGAACACTCGATTTCCGCGAAAGCGAATCCGAACTCCGCGGAGTCGAACCAGTCGGCAAGTCAGCGCGGCGGGCTTATGCGCAACAGGCTCCTAGCTGGCCGGCGTGAACATGAAGGGGTACTCGAAGGTGACCGCGCCGCCTTCGGGCGGCGGGAAGCGGAACCGCTTGAACGCGTCCTCGATGCACGACCCGACCTGGGGCGTCAGCTCGTTCGTGATGCACTTCGCGTCGCTCACCTTGCCGCTTCCGGAGATCGTGAACCGGACCGTGACCTTCCCCTGAAGCGTCGGATCCCTCTTCAGCGCCTGCTCGTAGCACCCCTTGATCGCGCCGATTCGCTTGTTCACGACGCCCGCAACCTCGCCCGGCTCGAGCATGCCGGAGCCGCCGGCCGCGGTCGGGTTCTTCTTCTTGACGGTGCCCTTGATCTGACGCTCCGCGCCCGGGCCCTCGGTGGCGACGTTCTTGTCGCCGTTGACCTTGATCTGGGAGATGTCCGCGGCCTCGCCGCTGCCCTTGCCGCCCGCAGGACCATGGAGCGCCCCGTCCTCGCCCGTCGCGACGCCGACGCCGCTGACCTGCGCCAGGAGCTCGTCCTGATCCGCGCCGACGTCTCCCCCGCGCATCACGTCCGCGATCGCGCCGTCGCCGCCCATCGCCCCGAGGATCTTGTTGATGCCGGTCTGGGCGAGCGCCTCGGCGAGCTGCGCCCTCTTCTCGGCGCGCTCCCGGGCGATCTCGTCCGCGGACTTCTTGGGCGCGTCGGCTTCCTTCCAGTCGTCCTTGCTCTTCTTCTTCTTGTCCTCTGCCTCGTCGGCGTCTTTCGCGTCTTCCGTCTGGCCGGTCTCGGCCTCGGCCTTCTTCTCCTCGATCTTGGCGACGCGCGGCTGGATGAGCTCCTTGTACTTCGCGAACTGCTCGTCCATGTCCGGCTTGGGCCAATCGACGTTCGCCCACCAGATGCAGAGCCCCGCCTCGACGAGAAGGAAGAACAGGATGCAGACCGTGGAGAAGTTGATGGCGTTGCCGAGCAGGTTGCCCTTGACCGCCGCGGGGAGCTGCGGCCGAGGCTGCACGGGGGGCGGCGCGACGAACTGGAACAGAATCGTGGAATCGCCGATCGTGATCTTGCCCCGAGCCTGGTCGTTCAACGGCAGCTGCCAGATCTTGCCCTTGGCGCGCGCCTTCCCGCTCTTCCTGATGTCCGCCAGCTCGGCGACCCCGCCCTCGAACGAGATGCGGCCGCCCATCGCCTCCGTGAAGTTGAGCGTGTACTCCTCGCCCTTCGTCTCGAAGAGCTCGAACCTCGCGGCCGGGAGATCCGGCGCGGCGAACACGAAATGCGCCTTCTCGGACGGTCCGACGGTGACCGTCTCCCGTCGCCGGATGATCCGCTCCTCGATGATCTTCCCGCCCTGGATGATCCCGATCCGCAGGACCTTGGGTTGGGTGGACTGGGCCGGCGTCGCCACCTTGCGGACGACGGGTCTGCTCGTCCGTTCGACGCCCTTGGTGCCGCCCGAGCTCGGCTTTCCGCCTGAAGACGACATCAGCACACTCCCAATCGGCACTCCGTCAGCCGCGATCGCGCTGCCAGAAGAGCCCGTTCCCTAGGGCCGGATCGACCCCATCTTCTAGAATATTTTTCCCCTGCCATCAACCACTAGTCCATCCGTCGAGACGCGTGAGCACGGGCGCGTGATCTTTTTTATTATGCGCCGTCCCTCTCGCCCGCAAGCCGCGCGCCACCGTTTTCCGAGCGCCGCCGCTCGGCGAGCATGTTCTTCAGCTTCGCCGAGTACCGGCCGATCTCGTCGGCGATCCGCGTCGCCACCCCCGCCTGGACGAGGTGCGCCAGGATGAACGCGGCCGCCAGGGAGAATCCCAGGGCCAGCGGGTACATGCTCGACGCGACCCCACCGGCAAATCCCGTCGGATCGAGCTCCGGCCCCGCGTTCCCGGAAGACGAAAACGTCCGGTTGAGGCCGATCGCGGCCCCGACCACCCCGACGCACGCCGAAACGACCGCCAGACCCAAGAACGCCCTCGAGCCCTTCCTGAGGAGCGGCACGACCTCGAGCGCCGCCTCCTCGATCGCTCCCTCGACCTCGCCGGGGTCGCCATCGGCCCGCTCGAGCCCGGCCCTGATCACCCGCGGCAGCGCGGCGCTCTGCGCGGCGTTGCACAGCTTGAGGGCGCGATCGATGTTGTTCGCCGCGACCAGCTTCTGGATCTGGCTCATGAACGCGACGGCATTGACGTTGTACTTGAAGAACAGGACCACGAACCGCACCGTGAAGACGGAGATGCCGACGGCGAGGATCAGGGCGAGAGCGCACATGCTCTCTCCTCCCTGCGAGAACGCCTGCATCACGGCATGCATCCGGAGCTCCTCCGCGGAATCCCTACTCCCACCCCTCGTCTTCGGGTGCGGGCTCGGGCTTCCCTCCCTCTTCCGCGGGCTTCCCCGCGCCCTCGGCCTCGGCCTTCGCCTTGGCCGCCTCCGCCGCCTCCCGCTCCTTGGCGCGCTGGGCCTCGGCCTCGGCCTGTTCCTTCGCCTGTTGGATGCGCCGCTCCTCTCGCTCGATCTCGACCAGGACCTCTTTCATGTACTTCCCGACCGGATCGTCCTTCGCGAGCTTGGAGCCCATCTCCGTGGAGTACTGGGCGAAGTAGCGCTTCGCCTCGCCGAGCCGCCCGAGCTTGTCGAGCCCGTCGAGCTCCGTGGCGGTGTAGTAGAGGATCCCCATGTTGAACAGCGCGCTCGAAAAGCGGCTGTCGAGCGCCCGAGAGCGCTCCAGCTCGACCCGGGCGTCCTTCCACCGGCCCGCGCCGCGCAGCGCGTTCCCGAGGTTCAGGTGCAGGATCGCCCACGACGGGCTCAATCCGATCGCGCGCTCGAGCATCCCGATCGCCTGGGCGTAGTTTCCGGAAAGAATGTAGAGCGTCGCGAGGTTGTTCATCGCCTCTATGTTGTAGGGATTCTTCGCGAGCGTCGTCTCGAGATCCGTGATCGCCTCGGCCTTGTTCCCCTGCGACAGCTTGATCTGGGAACGGAGGAAGTAGACCTCCGACATCTCCGGATTGATGGCGAGCACCTGGTCGAAGATGGACATCGCGAGCTCGTGGCGACCGATCCGAACGTTCGCCTTCGCGACGCGCAGCATCGCGTCCGCGCTCCGCTCGTCCAGGCGCAGCGCCTGCTTCGCGACGTCGATGGCGTCCGTGTAGCGCTGCGCCGCGATGAGGGTGTCGGCGTACCTGTTGAGCAGGTTCACGTTCTTCGGGTACGCGGTCGCCTTCTCCTGCATCAGCCGGAGCGCCGCGCCCACGTCGCCGAGCCGCATCTCGAGGCGCGCCGCCGCCGTGATGGCGGCCAGGTAGTCGGACTGCGCCGCGATCGCCTGCCCGTAGTAGCTCCGGGCACCCGCGTCGTCCCCTTGGCGCTCGCAGAGGACACCGAGGTTGTACAGCGCCTGGTACGCCCGGGGGTCGATCTCCACCGCCCGCTTGAACGCGCGCTCGGCCTCGGCGAGGTTGCCGGCCGCGCCCGCCCGGACGCCCTCGTTGTAGATCCCCTTGGCGTCCTGGTTCATCTCGTGCTGCTCGGGAGCCGCCTCGCCCGGCCCGGTGGGAACCGCGCTCCCCGTGCTCTGGTCATCCGCGACCGGCCCGCCGGCCGAACCGATGACCGGCCCCCCGGCGCCGCCCTCGAGCCCCGTTCCGCCCGCGGAGGCGCCCTTCTTCTTCGAGCCGCCGCAACCCGTCGCCATGAGCGCGACGAGCGCCGAGATCGCGAGAGTCGTGCAGAGCCGCCGCATCAGTCGACCTCCCCGGCCCATGGCGGGACGGCGACCACGTCGCTGCCCCCCTCGACGATGCCGTTGTGTTGGCGCGGGTAGTTGTCGGGATCGTACGCGTTCATGCGCTCGAGCGCGAGGAGCGTCCACTCGTTGCTGATGTTGCCCTTGCGCGCCAGATCGATGGCGATCTTGTACTCGGCCTGCGCCTTCTCCTCCATCGCGGAGACCGTCTCCTCGAGCTTCGCGCGGATCTTGTCCTCGATCTGGTACTGCATGTCCTCGCGCTCGTCGGCGGGCATCGACTTGATGTACTTGATCTCCGCCTTGCTCATCCCCGCCATCTTCAGCATGTCGTCGAGGGTCGGCATCGGCGTGTTCAGGTACGCCTTGGCGTAGACCTCGTACGCGTACCCGATGCGGAACTCCGCGGCGAGGGACCACTCCGGGCGGCGGTAGTCCGCGATCTCGCGGTACCTCGCCTCGAACTCCTTGACCTTCTCGGCGCCCTCGACCTGCTTCGCGGCGATCTGCTTCTGATTGCCCTTGATCTCGAACTTCTCGAACACCCGCATGTCCTCCTCGATGATGAGGAAGTTCGCGTGCGCGGCGTACTCGGCGGACATGGAGCCCGGCTGGTTGACGAGCCGTTTGTACAGCTCGACCGTGCGCTGCCAGGCCTTGATCTGGCTCTTCTTCTTGTTGCGGTTCCCCTCGGCCTCGGCCAGCCGGTAGGCGGCCTTGACGACGAACGGCCCCGCGGTGGTGTTGCGCTCGTACTTGCCCACGAAAGCCTCGTAGGACTTGACCGCGGCGCCCCACGAACCGGCGCGGAACGGCATGTCCGCGGCGTTGAACGCCGCCTCGACGCGCTTCGTCTCGTCGGCGACCTCGTTGGAGTAGCGCTGCCAGTACGGGATCGCCTGGTTGTAGCTCTGCAGGTTCGTCAGGATGTACGCCGAGTTGTAGACGCTGTCCTCGCGGTACTGCGAGCCCTTGAACTTCGGCGAATCGGCCAGGATCTTGTAGTTGGCGAGCGCCTTCTCGTACTCGAAGAACGCGTTCGCGGCGAACGCCTGCTTGAACAGGCACTTGTCGACCCACTGGCTCTCCGGGTACTCGTTGACGATGCGCTCGTACAGCTGCATCGCCGTCTCGAACCGCTGGGCGTTCTCGTACGCGAGCGCCGCGTTGTGGAGCGCGGCGTCGGCGCTCTGGTGCTTGGGCGCCTTCGCGACGGCCGCGACGAGCTGATCGCCCGCCTCGGTGCACACGGTCGCGTCCTTGCCGTCGTTGCACTCCTTGAACTTGTCCATCGCGCGCTGCATGGCGACGTCGCCGAGCAGGCTGCCGAGGTCGATGGACTCGTCGTCGGACAGCTTCGCACCCTCGACGGCGCATTGCTGCTGCTGCTCGAGGAGGGCGAGCCGCTCCTTCTCGTCGAGGTTCTGCTGGTCCACCGCCATGTTCAGGAGGACCTTCCACGACTCGAGCGAGATCTCGTCCTTCTTGCAGTACTTGACGTACGCGGCCTCGTACCGCTTCTTCGCCTCGTCCCAGTAACCGTACCTGTAGTAGTTCTGCGCGCTCTGGTACTCGAAGGTCGAGGTCTGCGGCGCGCCGGGGTTGTACTTCAGGTAGTTCTCGCGCTCGGCCATGAGCTCGAGCAGGAGCGGCGGCATGTCGATCTGCTGCGGTGCGGGCGGCTCGCCGGCGAGCTCGGGTGGCTTCTCGCGGAGGCTGAAGCGCCCTGCGGCCGCCTCGTTCTCGATCGTCCGCTCCACGCAGAGGATCACCATGTGCGCCGACTGCTCGCGGTACCGGTCGTCCAGGTTCGAGTCGCGCACCTTGACGTACTCGGCCTTCGCGGCGTCGTACTGGCCCGACCAGAACAGCGCGTCCGCCAGCTGGAAGTTCAAGTCGTAGGCGTCCGGCGTGTCGGGGTTCTGCTCGATGTACTTCCTGTAGGCCGCCGCGGCCAGGTTGTACTCCTCGAGCGCGAACCCCAGGATCTGCTCGTCGCCGGTGGCCTGCCCCTTGGCCCGGAGCGCCTGCGCGTTCTGGTGGTGCGCTACCGCGGCGCCGATGAGGGCGTCCTCCGACATCGTCGCGACCTGGTTCTGCGCCTCGGGGTGGTCCTCGTTGGACGTCCACCACTCGCTGCCCTTGCCGTACTTGTCGAGCTTGCTCCGCTCCGCGAGCTCCTCGTCGAACCTCCGCATCTCGCGGTACGCGTCGGCGATCCGGTCCTGGACGAACGGCGCCTGGACGTCGAGCGGCCACTTCTCGAGAAAGAGCTTCCAGACCGCGATGGCCTCCTCGTGCTTCTCGTTCTCGGAGTAGATGTCGCCGAGCCGGGCGTAGACCTCTCGGGTCCACTTGCGATCCTGCGGCATCAGCTTCGGGTCCCCGAGGCGCTCGATGCCGCTCACCGGGTCCGGCATCTGATCCACGTTCCAGTCGTCGGTGAAGAAGCAGACCGCCAGGTACTGGATCGCCTCGGGCCGCATCCCAGAGCTCTTCGACTCCTGCTCGTCCGAGAAGTCCACGACCTGCGCGAAAGCGGCGATCGCCTCGGGGTACCTGTCCGCCTTGAAGTAGCTCCACGCGAGCTTGTAGAGCCCCTTGTCGTAGAACTTGTGCTTGGGATCCTCGACGAGCTTCTTGTACGCCGCGATGGCGGTCTCGACGCCGTACCTGGAGGAGTCGTAGTCGAAATGGTAGTTGCCGATGAGCCACCACGACTCGAAGAAGAACCGGCTGTTGCCCCTGATGGGCGTGCACCCCTCGAACGGGTTCACGAAACCGACATCGATCGTCGCCTCAGGCACCCCGGTGTCCAGGCCGGCCGAGACGCGCGCCGGGCGCTCGGGGCCGCCCTTGCCCTTGGCCTCTTCGAAGGCCACCGGATCGTACGTGTACTTGTTCTCGCAAACGAGGTTGAGCCAGGCGAGGCGGGCCTCTTCCTCCTTGCCGGTGTCGTTCAGGCAGTAGCCGAGCAGGTAGTACGCCCCGTCCACGTTCGCGTAGTCCGGGTAGCGGCGGATGAGGTCGCGGAAGAGCGCGATGGTGCGATCGAACTCCTTCATCGGCGGCTCTTCGTCGCCGAGGGTCCCGGCCTCCTGCGCCTCGCCGTACTTCGCCAGCCGCTCGAGGAACTCGATGTAGGAGACGTCGTAGTAGAGCTCGGCCAAGCGGAACATCGCGTCCGGCGTGTACGGCTCTTCGTCGGGGTACTTCTTCAGGAAGGCTTCGAAGTACTCGATGGCGTCCCTGAGCGACTCGAGCTCGAGATCGTCCTCCTTCTCGATTCGTTCCCGGTACTTGGCCTCGATGGCCACCTTGCGCATCTCGTAGACGCTGCGCACGGTGCTGTCGATGACCTCCCGGAAGTCGGCGCTCCGCCGGATGTACAGCTCGAGATCCTGCGCGCGCTCCTCCTCGAGGACCTGGACCTGCTCCGGGGTGGGCGGCGTGAGCATCTGCCTCACGAGCGACGAGGCGCCGGCGCCGCCCACGGGGGCCGCGGGGACAGGCGATCCGCTCGCCGCCGTCGCGACGCACGTGAGGAGCGCGAACGCCGTCAGTCCGGGAGACGCCAACTGTTTCACGCGACTAGCCACCGATCCTTCTCCCGACGCGAACCGCCTACGGCGCGGCGTCACCGCTCTTGACCTCTTCGAACTGCTGGTCGAGGTTCTGGATCTCCATCAACCGTTGCTTGTTGTAGGACGACCCGCGTTCCCTGTGCTCTTCCTTGCGCATCCAGGCGACGTCGATGACCCCGACGTCGGCCTTGAGAATCAGGTTGTGGAACCTCACGCGAACGTTGCTGAAGTTTTCGAACGTGACGCCGCCGACGACCTCCTCGGCCTCTTCGTTGAGCGCCGTGAACTCGGCGCGATACTGCTTCACGTGTTCGCGCTCGGCGAGAACCTGTCGCCGGATCTCCTCGATCTGGCGGTCGGCCTCCTTGTCCGCCGCGACGCGGAACGCGGCGATCGACTCCTCGGTCGCCTCGATCTTGCCGAGGGTCTTGTCGATCCTCTGCCCCGCCTGCCCGCCACGGCTTCCGAGGAGCGCTCGCTCCTTGGCGCAGATCTGCCGGACCTTCTCCCGCAGCTGGTCGTCGGCCCGATCCAGGTTGTCGCCAACGCCGATCTGGTACCGCGCGCTCTCGATGTCCTCGCGGAGCTTCTTGAGCTCCTTGCGCATCTCGTCGACGCCGGACCTGTGCCGATTGAGCTCCTCCTGCAGCGCGGTGATGTTCTGCGCGGGGACGCCATCGGTGTAGGCCGGATCGGAGATGAACCGCTCGAGCGCCACGACGGTGGCGACGAGCCGATCGAGGCGGATCTCGTTCCGCGCGAGCTCCTGGCGCATGTGCTGGTACACGGCCCGCGCCTTCTCCTCGCGCCGCTGGAACTCCTCGTCGCTGGTCGGCAGCGCGTCGAGCTGCGACTGGAGCGCCTTCCTTTGCGCGGCGAGGGCACGGAGCTCCGCGTCGCCGGCGCCGAACTTCCGCTGCGCGATATCGAGCAGAACGACCCGGAGCTGCCCGCGCCGGTTGCTCATCTGCTGCGAGCGGCGCAACGCGCTTCGGATCGTCGGGATCGCGTTGACGCGGCTGGGCCCGTCGATCACGGCCTCGATAAGGCGAAGGAGGCGCTCGGTCTCGAGGGTGTACTCCCGCGCGACGCCGAGATCCGCGGTGAGGGTCAGCGCGCGCTGCACCTCCGGCTCCTCGCCGACCCACTTCACGATGAGCGGCGGCAGCGCGGCGGAGATGTCCGTCGTCGTGAGGCTCCGCTCCATGAGCGCCGTGAAGAACTGTCGCGTATCGCGCTGTTCGGCCATGACCTGATCGAGCTGATCCCGAACCGGGGTGAATTCGTTGATCGTCTCCTCGAACACCCGCTCCGCGTCGTCGTACCGACCCTCGTGCAGGAGCAGGTTGCCGCGGAGGAGCTTCGCCTTGGGCAGGTACCTGCTGTCGGGCACGGCCAGCGTGAGCACCTCGAGGAGCTGCTCGGCGGCCGTCGCGTCGCCGGTCCGTATCTTCACGGACGCCTGCTCGTACAGCGCCGTGTCGAAGTAGGGTGAATACTCGTCGACGAGCCGGTAGGCCTTCGCCGCGGTCTGCAGCATCTCCTTCTCGAAGTAGAGGCGCCCGAGGCCGAGGTTCAGGAGATCGACGACCTCCTGCTCCGCCGGCGTGGACGGGACCCGCGACGCCCCCGCCTGGAACGCGCCGATCGCGTCCACGAAACGCCCCTGCTTGGTGAGGATGGTGCCGATGAAGTACGCCGCCTTGAGCTCCAGCTCGGCGTTCCCCTTGACCCGCCCGAACTCCTGGCGGGCGATGTCGAGGTCGCCCTTGAAATAATAGAACTTCCCCTTCACGTAGCAGGTTTCCGCGGTATCCGTCTGGCCGAGCTGCGCGAGGTAGGTGTCCACGCCCTCGAACTCGTTGAGGTGAACCGCGATCTCGATGAGTCGCCCGATCGCCTTGAGCCGGAACCGCGCCATCCCCGGGCGCCCGCCCTCGTCGACCACGCGCTGGAACCACTGCCGCGCGCCGTAGTAGTCCCGCGAGAGGAACAGCGCGTCCGCGAAGTAGTACAGCGCGTCCGGATACGCGGCGTGGCTGGGGAACTGCTCGATCAGGTCCATGAAGATGATCGCCGCGCGCTGGTAGTCCTTGAGCCGATAGAAGTTCTCGCCGTCGATGAGCCGCTCCTCGACATAGTGTTCGCTGCGCAGCCCCCCGGCTCGGAGATACTGGGAGGAGAGCCCGTTCGCCTTGTCGCGGATCTCCCGGACCTCGGCTTCGACATCGCCGACATCGTCGGCCGAGGCGCCTCCGGATGCGAGCGACACCGCGCACAGCGCCGCGGCGCCGACGAGGGCCCGCGCGATACGGCGAAGAGTGATCACTCGGCGCCCTCGACCAACCCGGCGCCCTCCCCATCGGACGCCTCGGCAGGAGACTTCGCGGCCGCCGCGCCCTCGAAGTCGCTGACGCTCTCCATGTAGCGAACGGCCGGCCGTTCCTCGAGCGGCGTCGTCACGCTGCCCTTCTCGTAGCCGACCACCCCGACCTTGATCGTCTTGCCCTCACCGACGGTGAAGGTCCGACTCGAGCGAATCTTGAACGAGTAACCTTTTAAATAGGAAAAGATCCCGAACCCGTGCCCGCGGTACTGGAGGACGACGCTGAGGGTGTGGTCGCCGGGCATGACCGGCCCGTCGAAAATCTCGATGACGTCGCGCTCCGCGAGGTTCCCGTCCTCGTCCGTCTTGTTGAGAATCGGACCTCCATCGAGAAGGAACGTCGCCTTTGTCAACCAGAACGATCCACCCATCTCGTTATGGAAGGAGATGACAGCGTTGGCGCCGGCAATCCTCCTATCGAGCACGGTCTCGGCGAGGAGGCTCAGTCGCGCCTTGGACCGGAAGATCTGCTCCTTGAGCCGATTCACGCGGTCCTCGAGATCCTTCAACCTCACGGAATAGCTGCCTTTGTCACCTTCGGCGGTCTTCCCCGTCGCGTCCGTCGCCGGAGCCTCGCCTCCCGTGTCGCCGCCTGCAGTGGCGCCAGAGCTCGCTTCAGGGTCCGGCGTTTCCGCCTTGTCGCCGCCGGTGGTCGGGGTCTGTGCTGTCGCCATGGCCGGCCACACGAACAATCCACCTGCCAAGAATGCCCATCCCGCAAATCGATGCATAATCGACCTCACTCGACTGACTATGGAGAAGAGTTGTCACCTTCCCCCGGGTATGCAAACGCGACAACCCTAGTGGTCCATCTATTAAAAGTCAACGTCCACTATCATCCAGTGTTTCCGTTTTCCAAAACGGTATCGATATCAAAAAAGTCTTGGCCGCACCGCCTTTACAGAGCGCGCGCGAATGGGTACGCTCCGGGCGCTGAAGATCCTTTCGCCTGCTAGGACGTCTGCTCCAGACGCCAGGTCTCTGGCCGATCGAGGTGCGGACGGCGGAGGAGAACGCCCCCGTGGAGACGGCCCGAAAGACCGACGAGGAGCTGATGCAGGCGTTCCAAACAGGCGACGTCCAGGCGTTCCAGGTGCTGTTCGGGCGGTACGAAACCCCCGTCTTCGCCTTCCTGCTGCGGCAGTGCGGAAACCGAGATGCGGCAGCGGATCTCGCACAGGACGTCTTTTTCCGCGTCGTGCGCGGGGCGGCATCCTTCCATCATCAGTCGAAGTTTTCGACCTGGATTTACACCATCGCTAGAAACGCGGCGGTCGACGCAGCGCGCAAAGCTCGCCACAGGAACCATCCGTCGCTGGACGACTCCCCGAAACCCGACGGTCCACGCCTCGGCGACAGGATCGCGACGAAAGATCCCGGCCCCGACCGCAGCGCAACTGCCGAGCGGCTCCAGGCGGATCTCGTCGTTGCAATCGAGAAGCTCCCGGTCGACCAGCGGGAGGTGTTCCTGCTCCGCGAGTACCACGGCCTCTCGTTCAACGAGATCGCGGAGGTCGTCAACGCGAAGGTGGGCACGGTGAAGAGCAGGATGCGGTACGCCCTCGAAGCGCTGCGCCGCGAGCTGAGGTCCTACGAAGAGTACGCGAGGTCCCTGCCATGAGCTGTGACTGCCGAGAGTTCTCCGAGCTGCTCCTCGATCTCGCGTACGGCGAGCTGGACGAGGACGAGGCGAAGCGCCTCGGAGAGCACGCGTCGGCGTGCACCGCGTGCCGCGCACAGCTCGAGGAGATCGCTCTCACGCGCAAGCTCGCGAGCGCCCTCCCGATGCCCGATCCGATCCCGCGGATCGGTTCGGCCGTGCTGGCCGAGGCGGAACGCGTCGCAGCGATGGCGACCGCGCGGCCGTCCGAGGCGGACGCGCGCGGTGACAATAGGATCGCCGGGATCGCGGAGCGGGGACCGACCTTCCTCGATCGCTTGCGAGGAGCGCTCTTCAAACCGGCGTTCGCGACGGCCCTGGCCGCGACCGTCGTCTTCGCGATCAGCTTCTACCTCTACCGCACCGCAACCCCGGGTTATGATGGGGACCCCGGTGCGCCCGGCGCGCCGTTCTACGGTCCGGCGGGGGCTCCGGCCGCCGCCCCCCTCGCGGCCGCCGAGTCGACCGCCATCCTGGCCCGTGCCGACGGCGCACGCGGCGCGGAGGAACGGATCGCCGGCGAGGACGCGATCGCCCGGCGCCCGGCGCTCGCGACGTCGCGGAGCGTCGCCCAGGCCAAGGGCTCGCTCGGCACCGCGGGGCCCGCGCAGGTGAACTCCGCCGACGAGCTCGACCGCGCCGAGGCCGAGACGGGCAAGCTGGCCGCGGCGGCTCCTGCCGCGGGGGACGCGCCGTCGTGGGGACAGGGCGGGGGCGGCTTCGCGAGCGAAAAGAAGGCCGATGGCGCCGCCAAGGAGGCGCCGGCCCCGGCACCGGCGGATCACGGCGCGGCCGAGGCGTTCGCCGAGGGGATGGACGCCTACGATCGGGGCGACTGCGCCGCCGCGACCGCGTCGCTGGAGCGCGTCGTCGATTCGTACGGCGCGCCGATCGGCCTCGTCCCGAAGGCGTTGCACCACCTCGCGCGGTGCGCGCGCCGGTCCGGGAGCTGCGGCCGCGCGGTGGTCTACTACGAGCGGCTGTTCGCGGAGCATCCCGGCTACGAGCAGCGCGCCGACGCGATGTGGGAGGCCGCCGCCTGCCACCGCCGCCTCGGCCACGTCGAACAGTCGCTGGCCCTCCTCCGACAGCTCACGCAGCTGCCGGGTTGGGGCGCGAAGGCGGATTCGGAAATCGACAGCATCGAGAGCCTCGCCGCGGATCAATAATCCGAGAACCAAAAGGGTTGCCCCGGGCGCGCTCGGAGGTTATTCATCTCCCCGACCGCACGGGGCGGAGCGGAGGCAGGGCGACTCGCATGAAGGCAAGACGACTCGTAGGAATCGACGTAGGCTCGACAAACATCAAAGTGTGCATGTTCACCGAAAGGGGCGAGGAGCACCGCGTCCTGGCCCACGAGGGCAACGTGTCGGGCGCGACGCGCAAGCTGCTCGACGAGCTCGGAGCGTACGCCGCCGACCACGAACGCACAGCCGCACTCGTCACCGGGACCGAGGGTCGCCATCGGTTCACGCTCCCGGAATCGATCGCGCCCATCGCGATCGAGCGCGCCCTCAACGAGCTCGGTCTCGCGCCGCGCGCCGTGGTCTCCATGGGCGGCGAGGATCTCGTAGTCTACACGCTCGACGATCGGGGTCGGATCGTGACGACCCACGCCGGCAACAAGTGCGCGTCCGGGACCGGGGAGTTCTTCCGACAGCAGCTCGGGCGCATGGACATCGGCCTCGAGGACCTCGAGCGCGTGGCAGTGGGCGCGAAGGTCGTCCGCCTTTCTGCACGCTGCTCGGTGTTCATGAAATCCGACTGCACCCACCGGCTCAACAAGGGAGAGTCCACGGTCGGCGACATCGCCCTGTCGCTGAGCAAGGTGATGGCCGACAAGGTCTCCGAGTTCCTCACGAAGAGCCGCATCCGAGAGGGCCGCGTCGTGCTCGTCGGCGGGGTGACCCGCAACCGGTTCATCGTCGAGTTCCTCAAGGAGGCGTGGCCGTCGCTGGAGTTCGTCGTCCCGGCCGAGAGCCCGTACTTCGAGGCGTACGGCGCGGCGCTCCTCGCCGGCGAACGGGGCGCCCCGCTGCCGGAGCCCGACGCGCTCTTCAAGACCGGGGCAACGCTGTCCTACGCGACGTTCCCGCCGCTCGGCGGCTCGGGCGAGAGCGTCCGCTACGTCCCCTCGCGCCGCGGCGCGTACGTCGACGGCGCCGAGTACATCCTCGGCGTGGACGGCGGCTCCACGACCACGAAGATCGCGCTCATCAACGCCGAGACGCTCGAGATCGTCGCCGAGCACTACGGCCGGACGCACGGCGATCCGGTCAGCGCGCTCAAGGCGTGCGTCGCGGAGGTCCGCAGGCAGCTCGGCGAGAAGCGCCCGCGAATCAGCCTCGTCGCGACGACCGGCAGCTCCCGTGAGCTGCTCGGCGTGTTCCTCGAGACGCCGGCGGTCTACAACGAGATCATCGCGCACACGGTCGGCACCACCTTTTTCGAGAAGGACGTCGACACGATCTTCGAGATCGGCGGGCAGGACGCGAAGTACGTCTTCATCAACAACAGCGTCCCGATCGACTACGCGATGAACGAGGCGTGCTCCGCGGGCACCGGCTCGTTCCTCGAGGAGTCCGCGCGCGGCGATCTGAGCATCGACGAGGCCGCGGCGATAGGCCCGGTCGCGCTCGAGGCGAAGGCGCCGCTCAAGTTCGGGGAGCACTGCTCGGCGTTCATCAACTCGGACATCCGCAAGGCGATCCAGCAGGGCGCCGCGCGCTCGGACATCGTCGCCGGGCTCGTGTTCTCCATCGTCGCGAACTACCTGAACAGGGTCGTCGGCAACCGCCGGATCGGCGAGCACGTCGTGCTGCAGGGCGGCGTCGCGAAGAACCCGGCGGTCCCGCTCGCGTTCGCGCAGCTGACCGGGAAGAACATCGTCGTGCCGCCGGATCCCGAGCTCATGGGCTGCTTCGGCGTGGCGCTGCTCGCGCGGAACAAGCACGCCGAGGGCGCCGTCGAGAAGGGCGACTTCAAGCTCGAGGACATCGAGGGCAAGACGATCGTCACGAAGGGCACGTTCGCGTGCAAGGCGTGCGACAACCTGTGCCCCATCCGCAGGCTCGAGGTCAACGGGCGCCCGTACTCGTTCGGCGGTCGGTGCTCGAAGTACACGAACGCGCGCAAGCACAAGAAGGTCGACCAGGACCGCGTCGTCGACTACACGGCCGAGCGCACGCGGTTGATCTTCGAGGAGCACGCGCCGCCCGCGGACGCCTTCGTCGCGCGGACCGAGAAGACGGTCGGCGTCCCGATGGCGTTCTCGATGCACTCCCTCTGGCCGTTCTACTCCTGGTTCTTCCACGAGCTCGGCGTCCGGCTGATCCCGTCGACCTCGATCGCCGAGGAGGGGATCGCCAAGCTCGAGAGCAACTACTGCTTCCCCGCGGAGATCGCCCACGGCGCGATCCAGGACATCCTGGACAAGGGGACCGACTACGTGTTCCTGCCGTTCTTCCGCGACATGCCGTCCACCGAGGAGGCGCCGGTGCACGCCACGGTGTGCCCGCTGACGCAGGGGCTCCCGTTCTTCGCGCGGCAGGCGTTCAACCTCGACGACAGCCGCGTCCTACGGCCGCTCGTCTCGTTCAAGCGCGGGTTCGACGCGAGCCGGGGCCAGTTCGAGGACGTCGCCGCGAAGCTCGGCCTGTCCCGCGCGGCCGGCGGCGCCGCATACGACAAGGCGATCCGCGAGTACGAGCGGTTCCTCGAGCACTACCGGGTGCTCGGCCTCGAACTGCTCGAGAAGATCAAGGCGGACCCGGACACGGTCTACGTCGCACTGCTCGGCCGGCCGTACAACGCGTTCACCCGGGACGCCAACATGGGGATCCCGCGGAAGTTCGTGTCGCACGGCGTGACGGTCGTGCCGTTCGACATGATCTTCGACGCCGCCGCTGAGATCTTCCCCAACATGTACTGGTACTACGGCCAGCAGGACATGAAGGCCGTGCGGAAGATCGCGGAGATCCCGAACCTCTACGCGACGTGGATCACGAACTTCTCGTGCGCGCCCGACTCCTTCATGCTGCACTACATCCGCTGGATGATGGGGCGCAAGCCGTACCTCGTGCTCGAGATCGATTCCCACTCCGCGGACGCGGGCATCGACACGCGCATCGAGGCGTTCCTCGACATCGTCTACAGCTACCGCCGCGCCGGGCTCGCCCCCGCGCCGCCCATGCCCAGGCGCAGGTACGAGCTCGCGCGCAAGAAGGAGTTCGTCGACGTCGTCGACCACGCCACGGGCGAGAAGATCGACATCCGCGATCCGCGCGTGACGCTCATCTGGCCCTCCATGGGCGATCTCGCCACGGAGGTCACGTCCGCGGCGGCGGGGAAGGCGGGCGTGAAGTCGATCCACCTCCCGGTGCCGGACGTCCAGACGACGCAGCTCGCGCGGAACGTCGCCTCGGGCAAGGAGTGCATCCCGTCGCTCCTCGTGCTCGGCCTCATCCTGCAGTTCCTGCGCCGGCACCCGCCGAACCAGGAGGGCGAGATCCTGCTGTTCTTCGTCCCGTCGACGCTCGGCCCGTGCCGGACCGGGCAGTACTACGTGTTCTACGAGCGCCTGCTCGAGGAGCTCGGCTACCACAACGCGGTCATCCTCGTCGGCGACTCCTCCAACTCCTACCGGGAGATGGGGCCGACCTTCAACCGCGACATCTGGTGGGGGCTCGTGCTCGGCGACTACTTCACGGACGCGCGCACGGGCCTCAGGCTGCTCGCCAAGGATCCCGAGGCGGCGATGCGCGTCTTCGAGGAGCGCTGGGCCGACGTCGTCGACACGGTGCGGATCGGCGGCGACATCGAGAAGGCCGTGGCCCGCGCCGGCGCGGCGTTCCGGGCCATCCCGAGGCGGCGGGAGCTGCGCGACGTCCCCCACGTCCTCATCGTGGGCGAGATCTACGTGCGCCGCGACACGTTCTCCGTCACGGAGATCACCGACTTCCTGATCGACAAGGGGATCTACCCGAAGGTGACCGGCATCACGGAGTGGATAGGCTACACCGACCACTGCCGGTGGCGGGCGATGGACAAGCGGCGGCGCACCGAGGGGCTCGTCGGCTCGCTCGCGTCCGGCGGCTGGAAGGACCGCGCGTGGTACGAGATCGAAACCTTCTACAAGGAGATGGTCGAGCACAAGATCGCGCGCCACCTCAAGCCGACCGGGCTCATCCCGCACGTGCCGCACGACATGCACGAGATCATCGCGAACGCGGACAGGCTCTTCATCGATCCGGAGCTCGAGAGCGAGGCGACCTGCTCGTCGGGCGTCGCCGCCACCGGCATGCAGGACGGCTACAGCGGCGTCGCGATCATCGCGCCGTTCGCGTGCCTTCCCGGGCGGCTCATCGAGGGCGTCTACGCCCCCTGGGCTCGTCAGAGGGGATACCCCGTGATCGCGCTCGAGAACGACGGCCAGCCGTACCCGCCTAACGTCGTGGCGCGCATGGAGATCTTCGCGCACAACGTGAACCGCTACCGCAAATGAAGGAAGTCGATCTGATCGTCCGCGGCGCGTCCCAGGTGCTCACCATGGAGCCTCCGCTCTCGAACGCGCCGGAGGCCGACGCCGACGCGCGCGAGGTGGGCGCGATCCTCGGCGGCGCCATCGCGATCGCCGGCGGCCGGATCGCCGACGTCGGGACCGAGGAGCGGATCCTCGACACGTACCGGGCGGCCGAGACGATGGACGCGGCCGGCGGCGTCGCGGCGCCCGGCTTCGTCGATCCGCACACGCACGCGGTGTTCGCCGGATCGCGGCACGTCGAGTTCGGCATGCGGATGCGCGGCGCGACCTACCTCGAGATCCTGGCGGCCGGCGGCGGCATCCACGCAACCGTGGCCGCCACGCGCGCCGCCACGCTCGTGGAGCTGGTGTCGTCCGCCCTGCCGCGCCTCGAGCGCGCGCTCGCGCTCGGCGTCACGACGATGGAGATCAAGAGCGGGTACGGGCTGGACGTCGATACAGAAATCAAGATCCTCGAGGCGGTGCGGCAACTGGACGGCCTCCAGCCGATCCGACTCGTGCCGACGTTCCTCGGCGCGCACGTCGTCCCCGCGGAGTACACGGATCGCCGCGACGCGTACGTCGACCTGCTCGTGACGCGCGTCATCCCCGAGGTAGCGCGCCGTGGCCTCGCCGCCGCGTGCGACGTGTTCCTCGACCGGGGCGCGTTCGACGCCGCGGAGGCGCGGGCGATCCTCGAGGCCGGGATCGCGTGCGGGCTGCGGCCGAAGATCCACGCCGGGCAGTTCACGGATCTCGGCGGGCCGGAGCTCATCGCCGAGCCCGGCGGCCTGTCCCCGGATCACCTCGAGGTGATCTCCGACCGCGGGGTGGCCGCGATGGCCGCCGCGGGGGTGACCGCGGTGCTGCTCCCCGGCGCGGCGTTCTCCCTTCGCGACGAGTTCCCGAACGGCCGCAGGCTCGCGGACGCCGGCGTTCGCGTCGCGCTCGCGACCGACGACAACCCGGGCAGCTCGCGGACCGAGAACCTCCCGCTCATGGCGTCGATGGGCGCCGCGCGCATGGGGCTGACCTGCTCCGAGGCGTGGCGCGGCATCACCGCGAGCTCGGCCGCGGCCCTCGGGCTGTCGGGCGAGGCCGGGCGGCTCGTCGCCGGGGCGCGGGCCGACGTCGCGATTTTGCGTATTCCCGATTTCCGCTCGCTCATCTATCATTTCGGAGTCAACCATACAGCGGCCGTCATCGTCGAAGGCGTCGTGACGGTACATGGTGTCGCGTCATGACCCAGGATTACGTCGATATCTACAAACGGTACCTGTCGAAGTTCGAGGAGCTCTTCGGAGCGCTGAGCTTCGAGGAGACCGTCCGCTACAAGGGCAAGCTCATCCGCAAGCTCAAGTACGACGAATTCGTGACGAAATGGAACGAGTTCAAGAAAATCGAGAGCTACCTCAAGGAAGTCATGACGAAGGGGGCGACGCTGAACGACGAGGTCAATAGGACCTACGCCGAGCTCTCGGCGACCGTGCTCGAGAACCCCAAGGACTTCATGCTGCTCTAGCGCGACCGAATTCACCCTTCAATCCGGCCGTTTCTGCGCTTGACACCACACGGCCTTCGGACTAAGAAGGAGCGCTCCGGAGGCGGGTCGGGCGCGCTGCGCCTGCGCCGTCGGGGACAAGGACGAGAAGAGGACAGGCTGGAGCTGATGATGTCGACTTACAGTGCAAAACCGGACGAGGTCGAGCGCCGTTGGTTCATCGTGGACGCGGCCGACAAGACCCTGGGGCGGACGGCGAGCAAGATCGCGGTGATCCTCCAGGGCAAGAACAAGCCGAAGTACACGCCCCACGTGGACACGGGCGATTTCGTCGTCGTGGTCAACGCGGCGCAGATCCGGCTGACCGGGCGCAAGCTGGACGACAAGATGTACTACCGCCACACGGGCTGGGTCGGCGGCCTCGTGTCGACGTCGGCCAAGGAGCTCCTCTCGCAGAAGCCCGAGGAGCTCATGAAGCTCGCGGTGCGCGGGATGCTCCCGAAGTCGAAGCTCGGGCGCGCCATGCTCGGCAAGCTGAAGATCCACGCCGGCGCCTGCCCGGCTCACGGTTACGCGGCGCAGAAGGCTCAGCCGCTTGAGGTCTGAGGAGAAGAGGTAAAGTCCGATGACGACGACGAGCACCGAGGCACGTTGGTACGCCACAGGCAAGCGGAAGTGCGCCGTGGCGAGGATCTGGATGACCTCCGGCACGGGGAAGATCACCGTCAACCGCCGCGAGGAGGAGATCTACTTCCCGCGGAGCATCTCGCGCATGATCATGCGCCAGGCGCTCGAGCTCGTCGAGGCCGAGGCGCAGTACGACTTCCTCATCAACGTCCGCGGCGGCGGCTCCTCGGCCCAGGCGGACGCCATCAAGTTCGGGATCGCGCGCGCCCTGTGCGTCGCGGAGCCGGCGCGCCGCTCCACGCTGAAGAAGGCCGGGCTCCTGACCCGCGACGCCCGCGAGGTCGAGCGCAAGAAGTACGGCAAGCCCGGCGCGCGCCGTTCCTTCCAGTTCTCGAAGCGCTAGAGCGCCCCTCCCTTTCGTCCCGCTCCCGCCAATCGACCGATCCCGGACGACGTCCCCGCGAAACCCGATCGCGCGCCCGACCGTTTTTTTAGAGCCCCGCCCGGGCGGTTGTGGCACTGCACATCATGGCGGATGTGGTATGTTCTCGACAGGGACGTAGAGAAAGGACTCGCGGAATGACAAGAATCGGCAAGGCGCTCATGGGCCTCCTCGTGCTGGCCGCCTTCGCGGTCGTCCTCGGCGGCGCCGCGCCCCCGAGCTGCACCTCGCACCAGAGCCGTCAGGTCGCCGTCAACCCGTTCTTCAACGACAGGCCGGGGTTCTTCGGCATCACCGGCGGCACGGCCACGGGCTACGACAGCTGGAAGGGCGCCATCGCCGTCTACGGGGACATCGGATCCCTGTGCAGCGGCTCGTTCATCAACCCCCGGGTCGTGCTGACCGCCGGGCACTGCGTCTACTACCCGAGCGACGGCATCAACTACGTCTCGAACCCCGGCGGCATCGCGATCCTGGGCGGCGCCAACCTCGACTCCCCCATCGTGTACTCGTACGCGGCGACGGACGTCGTGAAGTACAGCAACTGGAACGGCGACATCAGCGGCGTGCCGAACGTCATCGACGCGGCGCTCATCCTCCTGAGCGCGGACGTGGCGCCCGAGGTCTACAACGTCCGGAGCAGCGCGCCCTCGTACGGCGAGGACGGCATCATCGTGGGGTACGGCAACAACTCGACGGGCTATGGCTCGGGCACGCACCGCTACGGTGAAACGACGATCCTCGGCAACTGCTACGGCTCGCCGAACTACCTCGAGATCGGGAACCCGACCGGGACGTGCCAGGGCGACTCGGGCGGGCCGCTGTTCACGCAGGTCGGCGGCGAGTGGGTGGTCACGGGCGTGACGTCTTTCGGCGGCGAGTACTGCGATCCGGACCAGGGAAGCTACTCCACCAACATGACGCTGCGCCGCGACTGGGTCGACGCGCAGGTGTATTCGTGGACGGGCGATCACCTGGGTGAGACCGACGCCGACACCGACGCCGACGCCGACACCGACGGCGACACCGACGGCGACACCGACGGCGATACCGACGGCGACACCGACGGCGATACCGACTCCGACTCCGATTCCGACGTCGACGGCGATACCGACGCCGACGCCGACGATACGGGAGACCCGGACAAGTTCGGGCTCGACGGCGAGAACCCGCTCTCCTCGTGCTCCGCCGCGCCCGCGGCGCCGCGCGTGTTCTTGCTCTCGCGCCTTTTCGAAGCCCTGTAGCCCTCCCTCCCCTCGCCACCCCGTTTTTTGGTCTTTGCGGCGTCGAACCGCTAGGCTTCGCGTATGCGAAAGCGGAACTTCCTGACGCTCGTCGAGATCATCGCCCTGCTCGCCACCTGCTCTTTCACGCTCGGCGCGGCGCCCGCGGAGCGATCCGCCCAGCCGGAGGCATTGCGGGACGTCTCGCCCGCCGCGATGGCGCTCGATGGAGCGCGGTACAGCCAGACCCTCGAGGACGGCCGCAGCGCGGTGTTCACGGTCCAGCCCGAGCTGCAGAAGTTCGCGAGCTCGCTCCTCGAGGACAACGACGTCCCGACCGGCGCGATCGTCGTGCTGAACGCCAGGACCGGCCGCGTCCTCGCACTGGCGCAGCGCCAGCGCGGCGTCGAGTCGCCGACCGTCGCCTTCGATCCGTCGCCGCCCGCCGCGTCGCTCTTCAAGATCGTCACGACCGCGGCGCTGCTCGAGCGCCCCGGCGTGTCGCTCGACACCGTCCAGTGTTACCACGGCGGCTCGCAGCGCCTCGAGGAGCACAACCTCGTCGACTCGGAGCGCGACGACACCGCGTGCGCGAGCATCTCCCAGGCGCTCGGCCGCTCGATCAACGCCGTGATCGCGAAGCTCGCAGATCGGTACCTCGAGGCGAGCTCACTGCTCCGGGTCGCCGAGCACTTCGGCTTCAACCGCGCGATCCCGTTCGACTTCGCGGTGCCCGAGTCCCAGGCCGAGATCCCGAGCGATCGCCTGGAGCGGGCGCGCGCCGCGGCCGGATTCTGGCACACGCACCTCTCGCCGCTCCATGCGGCGATGATGGTCCAGGCCGTCGCCCACGACGGGGCGATGCTCCGGCCCTACATCGTCGACAAGGTCGTCGGCCGGGACGGCGCGCTCCTCTACGAGGGCAAGCCGCAGCTCGCCGCGCGCCCGATCTCGGCCGACGTCGCGCGACGCCTCCGCGCCGCGATGCGGGAGACGGTGGCGAACGGCACGGCGCGCAAGGCGTTCCACAAGCCCGGCCTCCCGTCGCTCGCGAAGGTGCGGGTCGCGGGCAAGACGGGCACGCTGACCGGGAGGAGCCCCTACCGCGCGTACAGCTGGTTCGCGGGGTTCGCGCCGCTCGACTCCCCCGAGGTCGTGGTCGCGGTGCTCATCGTCAACGAGCCGCTCTGGCGCATCAAGTCGTCGGAGACGGCCGCGCTCGTGCTCGACAAGTACTTCTCGCTGAAGAAGAGGTAGCCGCGGCGCTCAGCCGGCGAGGACCGCCTTGCAGAGATCGCCGCGGGAGATCGTGCCGACGAGCTTCCCGCCGTCGACCACGGGCAGCACGCGGATCTGCTTGTTGACCATCGCGGACGCGGCCTTGATCAGCTCGTCCGACGGCTGGAAGGTCAAAGGCGCCTTGATGACGATCGACGCGATCTCGCGCCGGGCGACCTCCCTCCCCTTCTCGAGGAAGACCTTCCACGCGCCGCCGAGCGAGGTGCCGTCGCGCATGAGCTCGTCGTAGTTCGGCAACGTCGCCCGGATGAGATCCCCCTCCGACAGGACACCGACGAAGGCGCCCTTCGCGTCGACCACCATGAGGTCGCTCGCCTGCGTCTCGGCCACGCGCCGCGCGGCGTCGGCGAACGTCGCATGACTGTCGATCACCGCCGGCTTCCCGTTCATCACCTCGCCGATCTTCACGTCGCACCTCCTCCGCTGTCGTAGCGCGCGCCGATTTTATCCCAACGCACGCGCCTTTCAAACCGAAACCGCAGCGCGGCTGCGGTCTTTCGCACCTCGGTTGCGGCCCCCTCGCATCTCCGCTGCGAACCTTCGCATCTCGACTGCGACCCCCTCACCTCTCCAGTGCGGATTTTCGCACCTCGA
This sequence comes from Pseudomonadota bacterium, assembly GCA_023229365.1. Taxonomy (NCBI): domain Bacteria; kingdom Pseudomonadati; phylum Pseudomonadota; species Pseudomonadota bacterium. The sequence goes on from JALNZK010000087.1 coordinate 22,680, forward strand.
CTGCGACCCCCTCGCATCTCCAGTGCGGAACTTCGCACCTCGACTGCGCCCCCCTCGCCTCTCCAGTGCGGATTTTCGCACCTCGGTTGCGACCCCCTCGCATCTCCGCTGCGAACCTTCGCATCTCGACTGCGCCCCCCTCGCCTCTCCAGTGCGGATTTTCGCACCTCGACTGCGCCCCCCTCGCCTCTCCGCTGCGAACCTTCGCATCTCGACTGCGACTTCCCCGCACCTCGGCTGCCTCGAGAGG
>JALNZK010000088.1 GCA_023229365.1 Pseudomonadota bacterium
CAACAGAACATCGGGCGCCCCTTTCCCGACGACGCTGGACACGTCGTCCGACGTGAAGTGGATGGAGTACGAGTGCAGCCCTTCGGGGTTGACCCACTACGGCACCGAGTGGGACTGGCTCGATTTCTACTGGAACCTCTGGACCGAGGGCAGCTACAAGTTCACGATCCCGCAGATCCAGAACGTCTGGGACAACGTGCCGGACTCGGACATCGCGTACGAGTGCTGCGCGATGAGCAGCGGAACTCCGACCATATGTGCGCCGCGTGACATGAGCGCTCCATGCGGCACTCTGCCTAACCTCTGGCCGACGCAGCTCACGGTCGGGAAGCTGTGGGACGGCGACGGCGACTACGACGTGACGTACGGGCTCATCGACAAGGCGAGGTCTGTCTACGGGGACAACATGGCGAACAACTTCGAGAGTAAAGGCGATGCTGCTGGCGTAAACCACTGAGGCGACGCATGACGACGATGCACCAATCGGTATTCTTCTCGATCCTCGCAACAGCGATCCTCTCTTCATGCACCGCGGAGAAGAAGGATCCTCCATGGTGTCAGAACTGCGTCGATCCGCAGGTGCAGTGGCTGGAGATCCCCAACGGATCGTTCACGTTCGGATCTCCGGTCGGCACGCCGTGCCGCGGCATGTACACCGAGAAGGAGGTGCCGGTCACGCTGACTCGGCCGTTCATGATGTCCAAGTACGAGATCACCCAGAAGCAGTGGAAGGCGCTCGGCTTCACCGTGCCGCACAACGCAGAACCGTGCGACGACTGCCCAGTTACGTTCATCGACCAGTTCGAGGCGATGGCGTGGTGCAACGCCTTGTCGAAGTTCGAGGGACTCGAAGAGTGCTACGATCTCTCGCGGTGCACGGGGACGATTGGCAGCGGATGCTCAGAAACGTTCTGGGACGGATCGTGCTCGGTGGCCGATGGTGTGACCGAGGGACCTCCCGTGCCGCCCGACAACTACTATTGCGAGTCGCTGGTTCGCAAGCACGCCTTGATGTACGACTGCACCGGCTACCGTCTTCCGACCGGCGCCGAGTGGGAGTACGCGGCCAAGGCCGGCACCACGACGAACACCTACAACGGCGACATCACGGACGACCACGACGGCTACTGCGCGGACGAGCCGGTGCTGAACGACATCGCCTGGTACTGCTTCAGTTCGGGGGCTGGCGATGATGAGTGGTCGCTGGAGACTCCAAAGCTACTGAAGCAGGTAGGCCTTAAGCAGCCCAACCCCTTCGGACTATACGACATGCTCGGAAACGCGTGGGAGTGGGTGGACTACGTCGTGACCGGCTTCGCGCTCGACGACAATGAAGTGAAGCCGGACCAGGCGCTCGCAGATCCAATGGGTGCAGACGAGAACGAGGCCGAACGACGGGACCTAAGAGGTGGCGATTTTGCAAGATTGGGCTGCTACAACCGAACCGCTGATTCTTTTGGTCTCTCTGGCTATGCTCGCCAAATGAGCACCGGATTCCGCCCGGTTCGCACGCTCCCTGCGGGCTCGACTGACGGCGGCGCGAAGTAGCGTAGCACTTCGACTTCGGACGATTTCTGCGAGAGAACCCATCTTCGAGTAGAATCGAATCGATGCTCCTCGACCGTAACCTCATTCCCGTCGTCGCTGCGATGTTTGCTTTCGCCGTTTCGACCTGTGGTTGCGACAAAGGCTCGGGCGAAAGCGACGCGGCCGTCGACACCGACACGTACCCCGAGGCCGAGGATCCGCAAATCGAGTGGGTCGAGATCCCGGCGGGATCGTTCACGTTCGGGTCACCCGTCGGCACTCCGTGTCGCGGTGCTTACTCCGAGAAGGAGGTCCCGGTCACGCTCACGCGGCCGTTCCTGATGTCCAAGTACGAGATCACCCAGAGACAGTGGACTGCACTCGGCTTCGAGGTGCCGCACGACGCGCCGTTCTGCGAGGAGTGCGCGGTTACCTTCCTCAACCAGGCCGAGGCGATGGTCTGGTGCAACGCCCTGTCGCACCTCGAAGGGCTGGAGGCGTGCTACGACCTCTCCCGTTGCACCGGCACCATCGGCAGCGGCTGCCCGGATGACGAGGTCTACCACAAGGGCTGCATCGTCGAGTACGGCACCGGTGACGTTCTTCCCGACAGCTACGACTGCGAGCCCCCGGTCCGCAAGCACGCCTCCATGGGGGAATAGGGGAATAGGGGACGTTGCTTCCTTTCATAACTTGACGCGAGAGGGCGGGCGTCGCACCGTCTCCGCATTCCCCGCGGTCCTAGGCTCGACGCGCCCGGCGTCCCTTGCCACGTGATGGTCCGCGGCGTCGGCCGCGCCGCGATCTTCCCGGATGCACAGCTCATCTCAGAACGTCCCGCCGAGGACGACGATGATCTCGTCGACGCCGCCCGTCATGAGCCCGCGCGCGTAGCCGGTCCGGAGCGTGATCGGCATGTAGTAGCCGAAGTTGAACGTCCACACGAGCTCTCCGCCGACGCTCGCGCGCCAGTCGTCCCGGTCGAGCGCGTCGAACGTGATGAGCGCGTTGTCCGTGAACACCCCGGCGTGGAGCTCCCGGAAGAACAACGGGACGGTCTTGTACGCGGCCTCGAACCACCAGATCGGGAACCGGTACTCGAGCCGCAGGAGGTGGTACTGGTCGCCCGCGAACCTGCCCTGGGGGTAGCCCCGGAGCCCCGGCAGCCCCAAGGGCACGTTGTTCCAGAGCGCGTCCACGACGTTCTGCTCCCCGTAACCCCCTAAGTAGAACGCGGACTGCTGCGGCGGATCGCTGACGGAGATCCCGCCGTTCAGCCGCAGCGCCAGCACGTGGTGGTCGAGCCACGGCATCTCGAGGTACTCCTGCCAGCCGTAGGAGAAGCCCGCGACCTCGAGATCGCTGCCGAGCGCCGGGTGGTCGATCGAGACGCTCGCCCAGATCGAGCGCCCGGACTCCGCGGAGATCCCGGACACCGACCAGACGACGTCCGAGTACGACCACCCGAACGAAAGGCCCGCGCGGAAGTACTGGATCGGGACGTCCGGCAGCGGCCCCGACGGATCGGCGATCACCTCGACGCCGTCCCGCGGCCGCGCGTGCAGCACCTGGTAGGACGCCGACAGCGAGTGCCCCCGATCGACGCCGGGCACGGCGGCCGCGAGGGAGATGGAGCCTCGCGTGAGCTCCTGCTCCCAGCTCCGGCTCTCCCCGCCCACGACGTACCCGCCGTCCCGCGGCGCCGTCCAGCGCGAGACGCCGAGGTGCAGCGACGGCGCCATGCCGTAGTAGGAGTAGCCCGCGCTGAACGACACCGCCCGGCTGTCGACCGCGTAGTTCAGCGAGGCGGCGACGGCGTGGTGGCCGACCGCGTCGTTCATCGCGGTGGTCGCCTGCAGCATGATCCGATCCCCGCCGGCGCTCACGCCGATGAGCCAGTACCGGGGCAGGAGGCTCGGCAGGGGGTTGTACGGTCCTATGACCGCGCGCGAGGCGCGGCCCTGCCCCTTGGCCCCTCGGCGCTCCGAGAAGCTCCGCGGCACGGCCGCGACGATCTCCGCGTCCGCGGGGTCGAAGTCGGCGACGTGGACGTCCCAGCCCTTGGAGCCGAGCCCGAGGAACGCGAGCTTCTCGCCGTCCGGCGACACGGCGGGCGACATCGCGCCCCCGAGGACGTTCGTCAGCTGCAGGAGCGTGCCCGCGCCGAGGTCCGCCGCGTGGACGTTGTACACGCCCGTCCGATCCGAGGCGAAGAGGAGGTACCGGCCGGTCGGGTCGAACGCCGGATCGGCCTCGCGCCCCGCGTCGTCGGTGACGGGGGTCATCGCGCCCGTCGCGACGTCCACCACCGCCACGTCGACCCGAACGCCGCGGCGCACCACCACCGCGACGGAGCGCCCGTCCGGCGACCACGCCGGATCGTAGACCTGGTCGCCGTGCTCCGGAACGAACAGGTCGCGCAGCCTGTTGCCGCGCTCGTCGGTGAGGACGAGCTTGGTGGCGCCGGCGTGATCGACGACGAGGGCGAGCTCGCGGCCCGACGGGGAGACCGCGGCCTCCCGGGAGCGGATCCCGTACGTGACGCGGCGCGGATCCCCTCCCGCGGCGGGCAGGACGAACACGTCGTTGTACCTGTAGAACTTCTCGTACGGCGCCCCGCGCGTGTAGAAGACGTTCCCCAGCGCGTCCGCCGAGAGGTGCGCGTCGCCGCCCGAGCGCGCGAGCCGCCCGCGCGGACCGCCGTCCAGCGGCAGCGCGAAGATCCCCGGGCGGCTCTGGCCGTCGGCGATGGAGAGCAGCAGCGACCTCCCGTCCTTCGAGAAGATCGGCTGCCCCTTGCTCTCCCCGTCTTCCGTGAGCCGCCTCGTCCAGGTGAGCCCCTTCGCCTCGAGCGCCGCCCGCGTCGCCTCGGCGTCCTTCCGCACGGCGGCGAGCCACTCCTCGTACAGGTCGTCGAGCTCGACGCCGAGCACGCGCCTGAACACGCGGTTCAAGGCGTACGGGATCGTGCTCGAGCCGTACGCGCGGCATATCTCGGTGAGCTTCTCCTCCCCGAACCTCGAGCGCAGGAAGTCGACGAACATGGCGCCGTAGATGTACGGCATGTTGCCGCGGGGATACTGCCGCGTCGAGTTGGACGCCTCGCCGAGCGTGAGCAGCTTCCCCTCGAGGGCGTTCACCCGCAAGATCGCCCTGAACTCCGCCGACCGGATCCGGCCCGCCTCCGAGCGGTACGTCTCCTCCATCACCGCCATCCCCTCGATGAACCAGAGGGGCTGCATCTGGTTCGGCAGGTACACGTCGCCGAAGATCGCGTTCACGACCCGCGCGACGCCGCCGTGCATCTGCAGGTGGATGACGTGGGTGTACTCGTGGACGAACAGGGATCGCAGCCAGAAGTCGTGGCTCGCGAGGCCGCTGTCGGACGTCGGCGGCGCGGCGAACAGCCGGATGATGGGGCGCGGGGAGGCCATGGCCGAGCCGTTCGCGTCGTCCGTCCTGTCCGTGATCACGACTTCGGTCGGGCCGTCCACCTCCCAGCCGAACCGGATCGCGAGATCGGAGTGCACCTCCTCCGCCACGATCGCGAGCTCGCGCGCCATCTCCTCGAGCCCCTGGTGGAAGTGGATGCGGAAGTGCTCGGTCGAGAGCGTGCGGTACTCGAGCCCCGGATCGTCCGCGGCGGCGGGCCGTGCGAGCGCGCCGAGCGCGAGGGCCGTGACCCCGGCGGCGCAAAGGAGGCGGCTCGCGCGTTCGAACGTCATCCTCAATCCCCTCGCGGCGCTAGACGCTCACCCGGCTCTCGCGGCCGCCGGCGAGCGCGTCCGCGTACCCCTTGAGCCGCGGGCGGACCGAGCCCTCAAGGAACGCGGTGACCTGTTCGGGCGCCCGGCCGATGAAGCGCGCCGGGTCCGCCGCGATGGCGCGCAGCTCCTCGGCCCCGAGCGGGATGCGGGGATCCGCCGCGAGCCGTTCCAGGAGGTCGTTCGGGAGCCCCTCCTCCTTCACGCGCCGCGCCGCCTCGACCGCGTGATCGCGGATCACCTCGTGGGCCTCCTGGCGGTTCCCGCCGCGCGCCACGGCGGCGACGAGGATCTCCTCGGTCGCGAGGAACGGGAGCTCGGCTACGAGCCGCGCCCGTATCGCCGCCGGGTTGGCCACGAGGCCGCCACCCACGTCGAGGAGGAGTCCGAGCACCGCGTCGGCGAGCAGGTAGGCCTGCGGGATGTCCATGCGCCGGATCGCGGAGTCGTCGAGCGTGCGCTCCATCCACTGGTTCGCGTGGGTGGCTTGGAAGTCGGCCGGCAGGTTCATCAGCTTGCGCGCGAGCGAGCACATCCGCTCCGACCGCATCGGGTTTCGCTTGTACGCCATGGCCGAGGAGCCGACCTGCCTCGCGCCGAACGGCTCGTCGACCTCCTTGAGGCCGGACATGAGCCGCACGTTGACGCCGATCCAGTGCGCCGACGCGCCGATCCCGGCGAGCGCCTCCGCGATCTTCGTGTCGAGCTTGCGCGGGTAGGTCTGGCCCGTCACCGGGAAGGATCCCTCGAAGCCGAGCTTCCGCGACACGAGCGCGTCGATCGCCTCGACCTTCGCGTGATCGCCGCCGAACAGCTTGAGGAACGAGTCCTGCGTCCCGGTCGTGCCCTTGACGCCGCGCGCGACGACGCGCGACGCCGCCCACTCGATCGCGTCGAGATCCGCGAGCAGATCCTGGATCCCGAGGCACAGCCGCTTGCCGAGCGTCGTCGGCTGCGCCGGCTGGAAGTGCGTGGCGCCGAGGACCGGCAGATCCGCGTAGCGCTCGGCGGTGGCCGCAAGGCGATCGATCGCGCGGACCAGATCGTCCCGGATCAGGCCGAGAGCGCGCTTGTGCAGGATGAGGTCGGTATTGCAGACCACGAACTGCGACGTGGCGCCGAGGTGGATGATCCCCGCCGCGGCCGGGCACAGGGCGCCGTAGGCCTTCACGTGGGCCATCACGTCGTGCCGGAGCTCCCGCTCGAGCTTCTCCGCGAGCTCGTAGTCGATGTCGTCCGCGTGCGCGCGCATCTCGGCGAGCGCCTCCTCGGACACGATGCCGGTCAGGCCGAGCTCGCGTTGCGCCTCGGCGAGCGCGATCCAGCACCTGCGCCACGTGCGGAACTTGGTGTCCTCGGAGAAGAGCTCCTGCATGGCGCGGCTCGTGTACCGGCTGACCAGCGGCTCGCGGTAGACGTCTCGATCCATGGGTTTCGACCTCCTTTGGGCTACGCCGTCTTCGCCGCGCGCTCGACCGCCTTGGCAGCGAGCAGCATCAGGATCGCCGCCAGGCCGCAGGCGATCACGAGGATGAGGAACGTCTGCCACAGCTCGAGGCGCACGTAGAATTCGCCCACCTTGCCGGACAGGTAGTTGCCGAGGCCGGTGAAGGCGAACCAGAACCCCTGCATGAGCCCCTTGATCTTGGGCGGCGCCACCTTGGCCACGAGCGACATCCCCATGGGCGAGAGGAACAGCTCCGCTATCGTGAGCGTGAAGAACGTGCCGACGAGCCAGTACGGCGTGACCAGCACCGGCGAGACGCCGCCCGTCGCCTCGAGCGAGGCCGGGCTCTGGAGCCCCTGCGCGCCCGCGACCATGATCACGTACGCGACGGCGCCGATGAACATCCCGTAGGCGATCTTCTTCGGGGTCGACGGCTCGAGGCCGCTCCGGTTGAGCAGGGCGAAGAAGCCGACGACCAGCGGCGTCAGGAACACGACGAACAAGGGGTTGAACGACTGGAACTTCTCGATGTCGATTTGGTTCGAGCTGCCGTAGCTGCCCAGGCACAGCCACACGCCCGCCGCTCCTCCCACGAGAAGCGCCGTTCCGATCAGCCGCTTCCGGATGCCCCCTCGACCGACGAGGAGGATGGCGCCGATGATGCCGCCTATCACGGAGAGGACACCCGGGAGGTCGAAGAAGAGCGTGGTGAGCGGCCCTTGGCGTATCTGCGTGTAGTTCTTCGCGAACAGCGTCAGCGTGTAGCCGCTCTGCTGGAACACCACCCAGAAGAAGACGACGACGGAGTAGACGAGGAACAGCGCGCGGACCCGGCGCCAGTACTCCGACTTCGGGATCTCGACCGCGACGCTCCCCTCGACCTTCTTCTCGCCGCGGTAGTCGGCGTGCTTGAACATCCGCCGCGTCGCGAGGTAGATGCCGAGCGACAGGAGCACGCTCGCCGCGGCGATCCCCCAGCCGGCGTGGTAGCCGTTCGTGAGCGCCGCCAGGTAGTCGTGCGAGAACCGCGTGAGGTCCGTGACGCCCGGCGCCTGGGCCTGGGCGAGCTTCAGGAACTCGGCCGTGCTCTCGAGCTTGCCCTCGAGGAAGCGGTTCGCCATCCCCGGCAGGTTCGGGTCGTAGGTGAAGCCGGCCTGAGCGAGGAAGAGCTTTCGCACCCCGGCGGCGGCGTACGGCGCGAAGAACGCGCCGACGTTGATCCCCATGTAGTAGATGTTGAACGCCGGGTCCTGGAGCTTCTTGTACTGCTCCGGCTCGTACAGCTTGCCCAGGATCACGACCAGGTTGCCCTTGAACAGGCCGGTGCCGAGCGCGATCACGCCGAGCGCCACGTAGACGAACCACTCGCCCGAGGCCGGCACCGCCATCAGCGCGTAGCCGGCCATCATCGTGACGATCCCCATCACGACGGTCCGGCCGTAGCCGATCTTGTCGGCGACGAAGCCGCCGAAGGCGACCAGGCCGTACACGGTGCCGACGAAGATCCCCCAGACGTTGCCGATCTGCGCGTCGGTCCAGCCGAACTTCGCGCCCATGAACAGCGTGAAGATCGAGACGACGGTGTAGTAGCCGAACCGCTCGCCCATGTTCGACAGGCCGAGCGCGAACAGCCCGGCCGGGTGCCCCTTGAACATCGATCCCTCCTCGCTCGAGCGTTGCGCTCCGTCCTTTGTATCGCAGGCTGGCGGGCCTTAGCGAAGGAAATCTGGCGCCGGAGCGGCCCGCGGACAGGGGTGCGCCCGGGATCGGGTCAGGCGAGGAATGCGTCGGGAGATCTTCCGGGGAAGGGGCTGCCGGCTACCAGATGCCGATCATCTCGTTCGACTCGTCGGTCGGGTCGAAGTCGGCCGTGCCGGACCACGCGGCCATGTAGTCGAGCACGGAGATGTAGTCCTCGAGCTCGACGCAGTACCTATTCATGGTGCAGGTGCAGCCCGAGTTGTCGGTCTCGCTGCAGTCGTCCGGGTAGTAGCCGCCGACGGTCCCGCTCATGGCGCCGAACGTGCTCTCGTCGAACAGCACCGCGGGCGCGCCGTCGTAGAGGACCGGCTCGTACCAGTCGGTCGTGCCGTCGCCGTCGTAGTCGACCGGCGTGGTCTCGTACGCCTTCGCGAGGAGGCTGTTCGCGTACTCGAGCACGCGCGCGGAGACGCCCTTCTCGACCGTGCGGCCGAAGATCTCCTCCTTGCCGAACCGCTTCGCGGCGTAGATCCAGCCGGTCGGGTTCTTGAAGAGGATCAGCTGGTCGAGCAGCGTGTCGGCGTTCATCGAAGGCGCGGAGAACATCCCCATCTGATCCCGCCACCAGGCCTTCTGGTTCTCGGGCAGGTAGAGGTAGGTCTCGGCGATGAGGAACTTCTGCACCTCCCAGGCGAACTCCGGATCGACCGGCATGACGTTCGCCGGGGCGTTCCCGATGTCGACCGCCGCGCCGCCGACGTACGCCGTGCAGATGTTCGTGCCGTCGCCCGGGAAGCAGGACTCGACCTCGTCGCCCCACCACTTGGTCCAGCCGATGCCGCCCGACCAGAAGCCGTCCGCGTCCTGGAGCGGCACGCCGGAGCCGTCGACCTCGACGCGCGGCCCCTTGAGGTACGCGTCGTTGGTCAGCATGTTGCCGATCCACCGGCGGTAGCCGTCCGGGAAGAGGTCCGTGAGCGACACCGAGCGGTACCGCTTGTCGATGAAGTCGCCGCGCGACTCGGAGATGAAGTTGTCGACCGACTCGGTCATCATCATCGCCATGTAGATCTTGTCGTAGTAGGAGCCCGCCGTGATGGTGTACCCCGAGTCGTAGTCGCCGTTGTAGTCCGACAGCTGGTTCTCGACGACCTTGCCGCCCGCCGACAGCTGCTGGAAGCCGTTGGCGGTGGCCGTGGTCGCGTAGGCGCCGTTCGGGACGGTGCCGGCCGGGTCGCAGGAGGTCTGACCCACCCAGAGCGCCATGCACGGGCTGAAGTCCCCGTCGTCCGGGTAGATCGTGTCGGCGTAGACCGGAGACGTCGGGATGCCGTGCGGCCCCGGCGCCGGGCGCTGCGCGTTGCGCACCAGGTGGTCGAACACCATCGTCGAGGAGATCATGTTCTCGTAGTACCAGTTCTTCGCGGCGTAGTCCCAGAGCGCCTCGCCCCCGACGCCCTCGCCCGAGGCCATGCCGATGATCTGCAGGAAGTTCTTCTGCATCGCGAGGCCCTTGGCGCCGTCGCGCATCTTGGCGATGTACCGGTCCATGATGCGGCTCGTGGCCCCGGTCAGCGTGAACGTGGAGAGGCCGCGGCGGTAGTTGTCGAAGATGGAGAACAGCTCCTGCTGCGACGCCAGGAAGTTGAAGATCTCGTACGTGTCCGCGCCGTTGTCGTGGCGGTACACGGACGCGTTGCCGATGTCGGCCCAGTTGTCGCTGGCGAAGCCGTACGGCACGCGGGCGCGCGTGAACTTGTCCGTCACGTACCCGATCGTGCCGTCGCCGCCTATCGACCGCATGTAGCTCGCGATGTTCGCGTCGGCCGGGATGCCGAGGTCGGTCCACCGCGCGTAGTCGACCTTCTGCTGCCGGCAGCGCGTCGGCGCGCCGTCCACCGAGACGATGAACCCGTCGAGCAGCGGGCTCCACTCCCCGTCCTCGGCGTCGTTCCACCTGGAGGGCTTGTAGAGCTCGGGATCGATCGTCTCGCACTCCGGGATCAGGTTGAGCATGTTGTTCAGGTTGGCGTAGCTCACCGACCGGTTGTCCGGGAGGGTGTAGTTGAACCCGATGATGCCGCCGAAGTTGTCGAGCTTCTCGTAGACCATCTGCCGGCGGTAGGTCGCGTACTGCGTCGCCGCGCTGTGCGCCGCGTCGTACTTGAAGTACTCGAGCGGGTACACGGCCACCGCGTCGCCGTACATGGAGCGCGTCGCGGCCCAGTCCCAGGCGCCGAGGGTCTGGAAGTCCTGGGTCGTCTCGCCCGCGTAGTCCATGATGGAGGAGAACGACCACATCCAGATCAGGTTGTCGGCTTCATTCTCCGTGATCGGATCGAAGTACCGGGGGCCGACGCAGTCCTCGCCGTCCGCCGAGAGGTCGTTGCAGGGCACGTCCGACGTCATGTCGAGGGTGTTCGCGTTCGTGCGCAGCGCCCAGTACTGCGGCCTGTAGTTCCAAGCGTCCGAGGAGCTGACGAAGTTGTGGCGGTGGCCGATCGAGTGCCCCATCTCGTGCACGACGACGGAGGCGTGCGCCCACTTCGCGATGTAGGCGGTCATCCGCTTGGCGCGATCGAACTGCGCGTTCGCGCTGTCCGCCGCGTTGAACGCGCCGAACTTGTCTTGGAGGATCTTGGACAGCCCGACGATGGAGACCGGCGTGTCCGCCATCTCCATCTCGCACATCCCGCGCTCGCCGAGCGCGTTCTGCTTGAGCCGCTTGATCTCCCGCTGGAACGCGGGGTTGCCGCCGCGCAGCGGCGACACGCGATCGAGCAGGCCGTCGGTCAGCGTGACGCCCTCCACCCCGTGGAGCTGCTGCATCATCGTGTTCATCAGCTCGGACTCGAGCTGCGTGCCGGCCACGGTGCTCATGCGCGTCCTGTACCTCGCGGCGTTCTCGCCCGCGACCTCGGAGCTCGCCATGACGCCCGTGAAGTCCTGGGTCAGCTCCTTGAAGAACCTGTCGATCTGCGCGGTGGCCTTGAGCGGCTTCACCGCGTCGGCCTTGGAGGCCCCCGTGTAGCGCGTGCCGGTCGCCTCCGCGACGCGCTTGTCGCGCTCGACCCTGGTCATCTTCGGGAACACGCCGCCCTTGGACGCGGCGAGCGCCGCCTGGCTCCACTCCTTGATGTTCTGGCCTTCGGTCACCTCCTCGGAGGTGATCTCGCCGGCCGCGTAGCGCATCCAGTCGACCACGCGCTGCGCCCAGAAGTCGTTGACGAAGCTCCAGATGTTGGTGCAGGACGCGATCGTCTCGCCGTTCGTCGGGTCGATGGCGCTCGTCATGATGCCCCACGGCGAGGGCGTCTGCGGCGCCTCGATGACGTTCACGACGTGGTAGCGCAGGTCGCCGAGCCGGACGTTGCGCGCGGCGAGGCAGGTGTCGAGCATCCCCTGGTCGCCGGCGGCGCGGGCCTCGGCGCAGTCCCAGGCGCTGAGCCCCTCGGGCAGCCGCTCCTCTTCCGGAGCGCAGAGCGCGTGGTCGTCCGCCTGAACCGGGCTGTGGCACATGACGATCATCTCGGGCGCGATCGCCTGGGAGATGACGCCGGCCTCGGCCTCGATCGCCTCGCCCTGCGTCTTGATCTCCGCGGCGCAGGCGGCCTCGCGATCGTCGGAGCCCACCTCCGACGTGATGTCGTCGGAGTGCGTGCGGGCCGAGCGGCAGTCGTCCATCTCCTGCGAGAGGAAGAGCAGATCGTCGTTCGAGTCCTGCTGGCCGAAGTACGGCATCCACCCGTCGGGGGAGCCGTCCTCGTCGGTGTCGACGCCGCGGGCGCACCACTCCTTGGCGTCCGCGATCGCGTCCGCGTTGGTCGTCCCGGCGAGCTCCTCGGCCATGCACTCGGCGTAGGCCGCGGTCGCGACGGCGGAGCGGAGCGCGGCGTCCCACTGCTGGACGGCGTAGGCGCTCGGCTCGTAGAACCGCTTGTCGCTGCCGTTCGTGTAGTACCAGGCCATCGCCTGGGGCTTGCGCGCGCGGTAGGGCAGCGTGCACTTCTGGGTGAACTCGTTGCACTTGGAGCCGCTGAACCCGGTCGCGGTCTTGACCGCCTGGCACTCGTCCTCGGTCCCGTCGGGCGACTCCCCGTCCGAGCCGCCGCCGATGAGGTCGCGGTGCGGGCTCGCGCCGGCCGGCGTCTTGTCGGGCGTGTAGCACTCGACGAAGCCGGTCTTCTCCTCCGGGTTCTCGTAATAGTAATTCAATTCATAGATCGGGAACGTCGACTTGAACCGGTAGTACTGGTCGTCGGTCATGCCGTACATGCGGTCGTAGCCGCGGCGCTCCGCGAACGCGAACGCGCCGAACGCCTGGAACCGCCAGCCGTCCATGTTCATGGGCTCGACGTCGTGGTCCACGACCCTGCGGAACGACTGGCGCAGCGTGATCTCGACCGGGTTGCAGTTGCCGGTCGGGGCCGTGCCGCCCATGAAGTCGAGGTCGAGGTAGCACGCCGGGAACTGGTCGATGCCCCACCCGAACTGGCTCAGGTCGATGAGGCCCGGCTTCGCGAAGACCTTGGTGGTGATGTCGAAGTAGCTCTCTTCGAAATCGAAGAACGGCGCCTCCTCGTCGTACGGATCGGCCACGTAGTAGGAGAGCGGCTCGTAGGTGATCGAGCCGTACACGCCGATCATCGACAGCGTGTCGAAGTCGTAGTTGTCGGTCTGCAGGCTCTTGGAGAAGTCGACGCGGATGTACTCGCGCTCGTACCACGGCCGGTCGTAGCTGTTCTCCTCGACCACGTTGAGCTTCTCGCCCGTGGTCGAGTTGTACGCGTTCACGATGTCGAAGTGGCTCGTGATCGCGAAGGCGACGGCGATGGTGCCGTTCTGGGTCTGCAGCCCCGTGACCTCGCCCTTGCCGTCCGAGCCCTCGACGCGCTCGTAGGCCGCGCGGCCTATCAGCATGTCCTCGGTGACCTGCCACTTGATGCGGCCGAGCGGCTGCGCGTAGGTCGACGTGAACAGGCCGTCCTGCTTCGCGCCGTAGCCGACGTCGACCATCGTGGTCTGGGTCCAGAACTCCGGATCGTCGTTGACGTTCTGGAAGTCCTCGCCGATGAAGAACGTCTTGGGCAGCGCGTACGGCTGCACCCTGTTGATGGGAGCTCTCTCTTCGGCACACGCCGCGAGCAGCCCCGCGGCCACCAGCAGAAGAACCCCGGACTGGATGCGTTTCATCGTTGTCTCCCTCATTTTTTGCTCCTCTACTCTTCGTTAGAGGTCAGTTGCTGGACCAACCCGTCGATGTCCAAAATCAAATCCAGATAGACCACCGTGTATCTGTTGAAAAACGGACGCTCGTAGGTCGCGTTCGCCTTGAGTTGCGGGTTCGCCGTCTCCGCCCCGAGACCGATGGACAGCGCCCGGAAGGGCGTCGCCGTGAGGCCGAGGCCGTACACCATCATGTACCGGACGTTCGTATCGGTGCCCGGCTGCCACTCGCTCATCCCGTCGTCCGGCTCGTCGGCTTCGTCCTGCTTGTAAAGGAACGAGTGCCTCAGCCCGAAGCTCGCGTCGAGGCTCAGCTGATCGATGAACGCGATCCCCAAGCTGAAGCCGTTCGACAGGCCCCAGTTCGTGTTGCGGACGCCCGTGTTCTGGTACTCCTCGCAGCCCCCGACCGAGCCGGCGCAGTTGGAGATCGCCGCCTCCTCGTTCTGCGCGGTCGTCGCCTCGTAGAAGTACTTCGAAATGCCGAACGAGTAGCCGATGTAGAGGCCCGAGAGGACGTCGAAGGTGCGCTTGAGAGACAGCCCCGGCTTCAAGCCGAACATCATCGTCCGCGCCTGGGACGACTTGCTCGTCGGCCCGACGAGCGAGAGGCTCGCGGACATGTCGATCCCGACCACCGGGATGGTCGCGAACCTCGAGGCCCCGAGGTTCAACGTGATGTCGCTGAACAACGGTTCGCCGTCGTAGGTCGTGTCGTCGGCCTCGGTGAGCTCGCGCATGATGGCGAAGTCGACGGAGGCGTTGAACACGTCGCCGACCCACCACATCGGGTGGAACGCCCACGACATCTCGTAATACGGGTTATAGGTCAGATCCGCGTCCTTCTTGAAGGAGAGCGCGGTCACCGCGTTGCGGTAGGTGAACGACGAGCCCCGCCACGGGGACTTCCACTTGTCCTCGTCCTTCTCCGGCTCGACCGCGTCCGTGAGCGCGACCTCGGCCTTCACGCCTTCGCCGGACGCCGCCGGCGCGGCGTCGGACGTGGCTTCTTCCGCGTTCGCCGCCGGCGCGGCGGCCGCGCCGATCAGCAGCAGCACCAAACCAGCCCCGAGTCGTGTGTGTCTGGTCATCGTCGCCTTCTTCCCTTAGCTCCCTTTGCCTTCGCTCCGGTTTGTCGAATGTCCCGGCTTTGTAACCGACTTCTTTTAAAAAATCTATCCCATAGAACCCTCGGCGACCTGGGGATTCGAGATCCCCTCGACAGGGACTACAAGCACAATCGGTGCCACCGTTCAGGGGACCGGGATCACCACGATCGCGGTGCCGGTATTCTCCATCCTCTTCGATGGGTTGGCCGCCCCGGGCCGGGCGGAGGAGATCCCGTGCGACCTTCCCCCGGGTGCCCGGTTCCCCGGATGGTGCGCGGGGTCCCCTGTCAGTGGCCGAGGAACAGCTTGAGCGTGCGCGCCGCGTCGCGCTTGTCGAAGGGGGCGCCGCCGAGCTCCGCGCGCCGGCCGACGGCCTCGAACATCTGCTCGAGGAACCCGTTGAAGTCCTCGCACGTCCGCACGACGCCGAGGAGCTTCGCCTCCTCGAGCACGTCCCCGTCGCGGAGCTGCTCGACGAGCCTCATGAACTCGTCGAACCGCGCGTAGTCGGAGTACCTGAGGAGCTGGTAGCCCATCGACTTGAAGTAGCCGACGAACTCGCGCACGAACCGGAACGTGCTCATGCCGGCCCACTGATCGGCGGCCGCCGTGGATCCCTTCGCCTTCTCGATGAACGCCCGCAGGATCTGCTGGAACATCCAGACGTCGCGCCGGAGCCTCTCCGAGCGCGCGCGGTTCGACGTGAAGTCCTCGAACACCGCCTCGCCGTCGACGCCGGGGCGGAGCTCCTGGACGAGCAGCACGACGGCGTTCTGCACGAAGCTCCGGATGAGCGAGGTGGACCTCTCGATCGCGCCCGTGAGCTCCTTCTGGTCTTCGACCTTCGAGAGCGCGGGGATCTGCTGCTCGTAGACCTTCCTGAGCTCGAGCTTGAGCTGGTTGCCGAGCGACTCGAAGAGCTCGCGCAGCGACCTGAGCCCCGCGAACTCCCGCTCGAGCCCGGCGAAGCGCGCCGTCAGCTCGCCCGGATCGCACGCCTCGAACTCGCGGCCGAAGCCGTCGGAGATCCACGTCGCCGAGTCCTTCGAGAAGAACACGGCGAGCGCCTCCGCGTCCGACCTGAGGAGCGCGAGGAACGCGAACAGCGGGCCGAAGCCGGCGACCTTCGCCTGCTCCTCGTCGATGAGATCGATGTACCGCAGCAGCCGGAACAGCGACAGGAAGGTGAGCGCGGCGACGCGCCGCGACGGATCGTTCTCGATGCCGCCCATCACCTCGAGCACGACGGGGCTGCGGATGCGGTCGAACTCGGCGCGGAACTCGAGCGAGGCGAGCGGATCGAAGAACTCCGACCTGTGGACCTCGCGCTGCGTGAGGCGGACGGCGGCCGAGAAGAGCCGGAACGGGACCTTCGCGCCGTCGGGCATCCCGTCGAGGAGATCGAGCACGTCCCGGAGCGCGGACCACAGGAGCGCGAGGCTCTGGTGCGGCGTGTCCTGGTTCAGCGAGCGGCGCGCCATCTGGATCCGCGCGTGATCCTGGACGACCATCGTCTCCACGTAGCGCTGGAAGACGGAGGTGCTCTCGACCTCGCCCGACAGCGCGCGCCCGAGCTCGACCGCGGCCCGCACCGCCCCCCTGACCGCCTCCATCTCGCGCGAGAAGTCGCGGGAGACGATCGGCTCCTCGCGCTTCACGGCGCCCGGGTGGTTCGCGGGGTTTCCGAAGCACACGATCCCCTTGAGCAGCATCTCGAAGCGGAACAGCGTCCGCTCCTTGTGCTCCCACTCGAGGTCGTCGAACCACGCCGTCCGCGCGTCCGCCTGCTCCTGGCGCAGCCACCTCGAGCCCTCGATGAACTCGGTGTAGTAGTCGCGCCGGGGGAGCGGCGCCGATCCCTCGGGCTGGATCAAAACAGCCTCCCCTGCGGGGTCTCGCCGGCGGGGAACGGGATGCCGAGGTGCTCGTAGGCGCGGCGCGTGGCGACCCGCCCGCGCGGCGTCCGCTGCAGGAAGCCGTTCTGCAGAAGGAACGGCTCGTAGACGTCCTCGAGGGTGTCGCGCGGCTCGGACACGGCCGCGGAGATCGTCTCGATGCCCACCGGGCCGCCGCCGAACTTCTCGATGATGGTGGACAGGATCTTCCTGTCCATGTCGTCGAACCCGGCCGCGTCCACCTCGAGGCGCTCGAGCGCGTGCCGCGCCGCCGCGACGTCGATCCGGCCGGTGCCCTCCACCTCGGCGAAGTCCCGGACCCGGCGCAGGAGCCGGTTCGCGATGCGCGGCGTGCCCCGCGCCCGGCCGGCGATCTCGGCGGCGCCCGCGCCGTCGATCTCGATGCGCAGGAGGCCGGCCGACCTCACGACGATCTTCTGCAGGTCCTCCGGCGGGTAGTAGTCGAGCCGGATGGTCACGCCGAACCGCGACAGGAGGGGCGAGGTGAGCAGCCCCGTCCGCGTCGTCGCGCCGACGAGCGTGAACGGGCTGAGCGGCAGCTTGTAGGAGGCGGCGTGCGGCCCGTCCCCCGCGATGATGTCCATCTCGAAGTCCTCGATCGCCGGGTAGAGGTTCTCCTCGACGATCGGGGTCAGCCGGTGGATCTCGTCGATGAACAGGACCTCGCGCGGCCCGACCTTGGTGAGCAGCGCCGCGAGGCCGCCCTTGTGCTCGATCGCCGGCCCCGACGAGGAGTGGATGGCGACGCCCATCTCGTTCGCGATGATGTGCGCGAGCGTCGTCTTCCCGAGCCCCGGCGGCCCGCAGAACAGCACGTGGTCGAGCGCCTCTCCCCGCCGGCGCGCGGCCTCGATGAAGACGCGCAGGTTGTCGACGTGCTTGCGCTGCCCGACGTACTCGTCGAGGCGCAAGGGCCGGAGCGCGAGGTCGAAGTGGCGCTCGTCCTCGCCGAGAGAGGCGTCAACCAAGCCGCGATCCCGTTCGTTGTCCATGTCGCGTTACCCGCCGTCCTGCATCCTCGCGAGGCCGAGGCGCAGGAGCTCCTCGAACGACCCGCGCGCGCCGGACCGGTCGAGCTCGGCGATCACCGAGTCGACCCGCGCCGGCTTGAACCCCAGGTTGCGCAGCGCGAAGGCCACCTCGGCGAGCTCGGACGTCGCCCCCTGCGCCTTCTCCTCGCCGCCGAGCTTCAGCTTGCCGCCGAGCTCGAGCACGATGCGCTCCGCGGTCTTCTTCCCGATGCCCGGGACCGCCGACAGCCGCTTCACGTCGCCGGCGTCGATCGCGCGCCCGAGCTCCGCGGAGGTGAGCGCCCCGACCACCGCGAGCGCGACCTTCGGCCCGACGCCGTTCACCTTGATCAGCTCCCGGAACGCCTCCCTTTCCCCGGCGCTCGCGAAGCCGATGAGCTTGAGCTCGTCCTCGCGCACGTGGGTGTGGATCCAGAGCGTCGTGTGCTCGCCGAGCGCGGGCAGCGCCGCGAGCACGCGCAACGGGAGCGTCACGTCGTAGCCGACCCCTCCCGTGTCGATCACCGCGCCCTCGGCGGTCTTCTCCACGATCTTGCCGCTCAGCCTGCCGATCATCGCGCGGAGCATACCCCCGAGCGGCATGCCGAACAAGGTCGCGCGCTCGGCCCATCACGGTATTGCATACACGAGAACGTTGTGGTAACAAGGCCCCGCAATTTGAGTGGTCGCACCTAGGTGGATCCCGTTTTGCGGACCCGCCTTTTTTTTGTTCTTTTTGGTACGGGAAATGGTGAACGTCGAGCAATTGAACGAGATCGCGCAGAGAGCCGCGGCGCTCCACGGCTGCGAAGTCGTGCAGGTCGTCTACCGGCGCGAGCAGCCCGGCTGGGTGCTGCGCGTGCTCGTCGAGCGGCGCGGCGCGGATCCGGATCGCGGCTCCGGCGTGGACCACGCGCTGTGCGGCGCGGTGAGCCGCGACCTCGGCAACGCCCTGGACGTGGAGGACGTGATCGCCGACCCGTTCGTCCCCGAGGTCTCCTCGCCCGGGATCGAGCGACCGCTCACGCGGCTCGCCGACTTCGAGAGGTTCAAAGGAAAGAAGGCGCGCGTCGACACCAAGGCGCCGGTCTCCGGCCGGAAGCGGCACGGCGGCAGGATCCTCGGCGTGCGGGGCGGGGACGTCGCGCTGGAGCAGGAGGACGGCGGGATCGCCGCCATCCCGTTCGCGAAGATCGCAAAAGCACACCTCGTTTTCGACACGAACGAGGTGATTTCGAGAGCAGGAGAGAAGTGATGCAGGACGGTTCTCTGCCTTTGAACATGATCCTGGAGCAGGTCGGCCGGGACAAGGGCATCGACAAGAAGGTGCTCGTCGAGGCCATCGAGGCCGCGATCCTCACGGCGGCGAAGCGGACCTTCGGCCAGAACCGGGAGCTCGAGGCGCACTTCAACGAGGAGACCGGCGCCGTCGATCTCTTCCAGTACATGACCGTCGTCGAGGAGGTCGCGGACCCCGAGCGCGAGGTGACCTGCGAGCTCGTGAAGAAGTCCAAGCTCGAGGCGGAGCTCGGCGAGGAGCTCGGGTTCCAGGTCTTCTACCGCGACGAGGACGACAAGAAGGCCAAGAAGCAGGACAAGGAGTTCGGCGAGATCCTCGGCCTGAAGACGCACGGCCGCGGGTTCGGGCGGATCGCCGCGCAGACCGCGAAGCAGGTGATCATCCAGCGCGTCCGCGACGCCGAGCGCGAGAACATCTACAATGAGTACAAGGATCGCAAGGACGAGGTGATCGCGGGCATCGTGCGCCGCTTCGAGCGCAACAACTCGATCATCGTCGACCTCGGGCGCACCGAGGCGGTGATCCCCGCCCGCGAGCAGACCCCGCGCGAGTCGTACCGCCCGGGCGACCGCGTCATGGCGTTCGTCAAGGACATCGACCGCGAGGCGCGCGGCCCGCAGATCATCCTGTCCCGCACGCACGAGGGTCTCCTGCGCAAGCTCTTCGAGATGGAGGTGCCGGAGATCTACGAGGGCATCGTGAGCATCGTCGCAGTCGCGCGCGAGCCGGGCGCGCGGTCCAAGATCGCGGTGACCTCGCGGGACGTCGACGTCGATCCGGTCGGCGCCTGCGTCGGCATGCGCGGGTCCAGGGTCCAGGCCGTGGTGACCGAGCTCCGGGGCGAGAAGATCGACATCGTCCCGTGGGATCGGGATCCGGCGCGGTTCGTGTGCAACGCCATCCAGCCGGCCGAGGTGGCGCGCGTGATCATCGACGAGTCGAACGGATCGATGGAGCTCGTGGTCCCGGACGAGAAGCTCTCCCTCGCGATCGGCCGCCGCGGGCAGAACGTGCGCCTCGCGTCGCTGCTCACGGGCTGGCGGCTCGACGTCATCAGCGAGACGAAGTTCTCCGAGCGCGAGAAGCTCGCCATCGAGTCGCTCGCGATGATCCGCGGCATCGAGGAGAGCACGGCGCGCAGCATGTACAAGCTCGGCTTCCGCACCGTGGAGGAGGTCGCCGAGGCGGATCCCGCGGAGCTCGCGGCGATCCCCGGCTTCGGGGACCAGGAGCAGGTGCTCGCCATCCAGAAGGCGGCCGAGGAGACCATGGAGGAGATGCGGCAGGCGCGCATCCGCTCCCTCGCCTCGCGCCCCGAGCCGCTGGCCGAGCGGGAGCGCCTGCTGCTCGTCTGGGGGATCGGCGAGCGGACGATAGAGCTCCTGGCCCAGGCCGGCTACAAGTCGGTCAACGATCTCGCGGCCGAGGAGGACATCGACAGGCTCGCGCTGAAGACGGGCCTGGGCATCCGCAAGGCGCGGCAGATCATGGAGGGGATCAAGCGGTACCTCGGCAGCGAGGCCGTCATCCTGGCGGAGCTCCAGGAGCAGGCTCGCCAGCACGCGGCGGAGGAGCTGGCGCTGCGGTCTGCGGCGGAGGCCGAGGAGGCGGCGGCGCCGGCCGAGAGCGTCGAAGAGAACAAAGGCGAGGCCGCGCCCAAGAGCGGCGTGGATCTCGATGCGGTCGATGAGGACTGGTAGGTGAAACCGAACGTCGAAACCGGCGCCTCGCCCCGCGCGAAACGCGGGCCCGAGCGCACGTGCATCGCGTGCCGCCGACCGGCCGGCAAGGAGGCCCTGCTCAGGCTCGCCCGCACGCCGGACGGCGGGATCGTCGCCGACTGGCGCGGGAACCTGGGCGGCCGCGGCGCGCACGTCTGCCCGACGCGGCGGTGCATCGAGGCGGCGATCGGCGGCCGGGCCCTGGATCGCGCCTTCCGCGCGGCGGTCGCCTACCCGGACGCCTCCGAGTTCGTTGCGGCCGCGCGCGACGCGCTCACGCGCCGGCTCGGCGCGTTGCTGGGCTCCGCGATCACCGGGCGCAGGGCGGCGGCGGGCGCCGACGCGGTCAAGCACGCCCTCGAGCTCGGGCAGGCGGTCATGCTCGTCGTGGCGTCCGACGCCGCGGAGAGAACCGAGATCGAGCGAAACGCCGCGCAGCGCGGCGTCCGTGTGCGCGCCGCCTCCGACAAGGCGGCCCTGGGAGAGATGCTCGGCAAGCGCCCGGTCGCGATCCTCGCGATCGTCGATCGGGGGATGTCGGAAGCGGTGTCGGCTACTTTGGATCGTTTGGAGGCTCTGCAGTAGAGCCCGCGGTGACGGGCGGCGGCAGGACCGCCTTCCCGGCACGGAGACTTCGTCCGGAGGAGCGATGGCGGAAAAAGTTCGGATCTTCACGCTGGCCAAGGAGTTCGAGGTCGAGAACGAGGTGATGGTCGCCAAGATCCAGAACCTCGGGTTCCAGGTCCGCAACTACATGAGCGCCCTCGAGCTCGAGGACGCCCAACGTGTGCGCAGGCTCCTGGAAAAGGAACGCGCGGAGAACACGGTGGAGGAGCGGATCCGCCCGACCGTGGTGAGGCGGCGCACGAAGGCCGTCCCCGCGGCGCCGAAGCCGGCACGGGCGAAGGGCGCGGGCAAGGAGGAGGCGCCGGCAGAGGCGGCGCCGGCGGCTCCGAAGCGTCGCTCGAAGAAGGCCGAGGCCGAGGCGCAGGCGGCGGCGAAGGCCGCGGAGGCCGGCGCGACGTCCTTCGGCACGGCCGCTGCGGAGCAGGCGTCCGGGATCGGCGACGACGAGCGGAAGCCCGACTTCGTCGAGGTGCCGGAGCTGACCGAGCAGGCTTTCGCCGAGCAGGCGGCCGGCGCGGCGGCGGCCGAGGCGCAGTACGACGGGGCCGGCGGCCAGCCGACGGCCCTCAAGCCGCAGCTCCGGCCCGCGTCCGAGGCGCCTATCGTGCGCCGCCACATGCTGCCCACCCCCGGGGAGGAGCCCAAGGACGGGGACAAGCGCGGCCGCGGCGCGCCGCAGCGTCGCCGCGAGATCGAGGGGCGCGACATGATCGCCCCGCGCCCGGCGGTCGGCACCGGCAAGTTCGGCGTGCCGCCGGCGCGGAAGCGCCGGATGACCCCCGGCAAGAAGGGCAAGAAGACCGAGATCACCGTCCCGAAGGCGAGCAAGCGCGTCATCCGCGTGGAGGGACAGATCACGCTCCAGGAGCTCGCGAAGCGCATGGGCGTGAAGTCCACCGAGCTGCTCATGAAGCTCATGAGCCTCGGCATGTCCGGCATCAACATCAACTCCACGCTCGACATCGAAACCGCGAAGATCATGGCCGAGGAGTTCGGCTACGGCATCGAGGACATCGAGGTCGGCGAGGAGGAGATGCTCTCCCAGACGCGCTCCGAGGAGACCGAGGAGGAGAAGAAGCAGCGCACGGAGCGCGCCCCGGTCGTCACGATGATGGGGCACGTCGATCACGGCAAGACCTCGCTCCTCGACGCGATCCGGAAGTCGGACGTCGCGGCGGGCGAGGCCGGCGGCATCACGCAGCACATCGGCGCGTACAAGGTCAAGACCGCGTACGGCGGCATCACCTTCATCGACACGCCGGGGCACGCCGCGTTCACCGCGATGCGCGCCCGCGGCGCCAACGTCACGGACCTCGTCGTGC
>JALNZK010000089.1 GCA_023229365.1 Pseudomonadota bacterium
TGGCCTCGGCGCCCAAGGTGAAGCGCGATGAGGCGTCCATGGGACGACGCCTCGCGACCGAGAAGCCGGAGCCAGCGACCGCCTCGCAGAAGGACACGCAGATCGCGGTCGGCAACCCGTACGCGGACGTCGAGGCCGACGGGTCGAAGATCTTCCGCCTCGCCACCTGCTCCGACGCCTCGCGCCGGCCGCTCTCGGAGCGCCGGATCCTGTGGTCCCGCAGGCTCGACGCGACCACCGGGGCCGCGGACTTCCTGCGCGTCTTCCGCGAGGCCGGGGAGCGGTGCGAGCTCATGACCTGGCGCGAGCGCAAGGCGCTGCTCGACCTCGTCGAGGGCAGGGCGGCGACGCCGACGGACGTCCAGCTCATGCTCGCGGCGTTCACGCAGTACCCGGCCGCGGCGAACTACCTGCGGCGCCGGATCACGCGGCGCGCGCTCGATCCGGAGGCGACGCTCGGCTATTGGTTCCCGTCCGGCGTGGACTGGTACTCCGTGCGGCGCGGGCTCGCGGCGCTCAGGACGCCCGCGGATCGCCTCGCCGAGGTGCGGCGCGTGCTCGAGGGGCGCGAGGACGATCCGTGGGGCCGCGCGCTGCTCGTCGAGGTGCTCGTGGGCGCCGACCTGACCGAGGAGGCGATGGCCGAGGCGCTCCGGCTCAAGCGCGACAGCCTCGCGAGCCCGGACGTCCTGAGCCTCCTGTGCGATCTCCAGGCCGAGGCGGGCGACGTGGCCGAGGCGCAGCGCACCTGCTCCGAGCTCGTGGAGTTCAACGCTTCGGATCCGAACGCGCGGCGCGCGCTCGGCGATCTCTTCCTGCGCCGCGGGTGGTACGAGGCCGCGTACCGGCAGTACCGCACGCTCGTCGACCGCATGAAGGACGATCCGCTGTCGCTCCTCAGGCTCGCGGCGTCGGCCGCGGGCATGGGCAAGGTGGACGAGGCGCTCCGGCTCGAGCGCAAGGTCGCCTCCGGCGAGGGCGAGCCGGGACCGACGGATCCGCGCAGGTTCGCGCAGATCGTGTCGGCCGTGCGCGTCGCCCGCATGCTCCTCGACGCCAAGGCGAAGAACGACGCGAAGCTCGCGGAGGCGCTCGCGCGCAACCTGAAGAAGACCCAGGCGTTCGGCCGGCCGATGACGATGACGATCCTCACCTGGGAGGACTACTCCGCGGATCTCGCGCTCGTGCTCGAGCGGGGCGGGGAGCCGCTGGCCGTGGCCGAGAAGATCGAGGCGCCGGCTGTCGGGCTCGTGGCGATGGACATCGGCAAGGCGACCCCGGCCGAGCTCGCGTCCAAGGTCGTGATGGAAGGCCTGCCCCTGCGCCGCGCCGTGGGCTTCTCGCTCTTCACCATCACGTTCGACGGCAAGGCGTTCGACATCGCGCGCGTGGACGGCGCGGTGAAGCGCGGTGAGCTCGAGGCCGTCATGGCCGGCGAGATCTGATCAGCCGGCCCTGCCCACCCCCACGCCGGCGGGGCGGAGCACGTCACCGCCGACGGCGTACCCCTCGCGGAACACCTTGACGACGACGCCGTCCAGCGCGGCCTCGTCCACGGAAATGAGCGCCTGGGCCTCGTGACGGGCCGGATCGAACCGCGCGCCGAGCGCCTCGACGCGTGCGGCGCCGTGCGCCGCGAGCTTCCGGAGGAGGAGATCGCGGACCAGCCCCACGCCCTCCGAGACGCTCCTCCCGCCGTCGGCCCCGGCCGCGCCCTCGGCGTCGAGCGCCCGGTCCAGGCCGTCCACCACCTCGAGCAGGTCGACCAGGAGGGCGCGCCGGTTCCTCTCGATCTCGCGGCCCGCCTCGCGCCGCGTCCGCTCCTGCACCGCGCCGATCTCGGCCGCGATCTCGTGGAGCTTCCTGTCCTTCTCGGCGAGCGCGCGCTCGAGCTGCTCGACGTACGCGGGCTTGGTCGCCGCGGGCGCGCCCGCGTCGATCTCGGCGATCGTTTCGTCGTCCATCGAGCTCGCGCGGCGGTCGACGAACGTGAAGCCCCTGGGTCCTGAGCTCGAATCGGCCATCGCGGACTACCTAATCAGCGGACCGCGGGGTGTCAAGCCTCGCCGGCCCGGGTGTTCAACCAGGGCGTGACCGACCTTTCACCGTTGAAAGCGCCGCCGCGAACGGGCGAAACGCCGGCGACGACGAAGGACGCCCTAGAGCGGTGTCAGGGCCGACACGGTCCCTGCCCGAGATCTGGAAAAAGATCCGTGTCGGCGAGGGGATGCCCGCCCCGTGCGTCGGGCGGGTCACGGTTGACCGCCCGTCGCGACCAGCGCTGGCACCGATGATGCACGACACCGCGCGGACCGGGAGGGCGTCATGAAGCAGCGGATACTCGTTGTCGAGAGCTCGGGATCCTTCAACCGCCGCGGGTCGTGCGCCTCCATGGTGGACGATCAGCGGTACCTCGTGGAGGTCGCGACCGACGGCGCGGGCGCGTTCGCGCGGATCTCCGCGCACCCACCGGCGCTGGTCATCCTGGACGCGCGCGCGTCCAAGTCGGCGAGCATCGATTGGTGCCGGCGCATCAAGGCCGACTCGATTTCGCGCGACGTGAAGGTGATCATGGTGACGTCCAGCGGCGAGTGGGGATGCGTGTTCGAGGCGTTCGCCGCGGGCTGCGACGACTACCTCGTCGAGCCGTTCGGCCGCCTCGAGCTCGAGCTCAAGATGAAGGAGCTCCTGAAGTTCTCGCACCTCCGCTCCAGCGTGTCCCGCGCCGTGGTGACCGGGAGGGTGTAGCCGGGCCTCTTGCATTTCGCCGGGTTTCAGCGCATCCAAGACCACGATGCCGAGGAAGATCCTATCGTTCGTCGCGCGGTCCGGGACCGGGAAGACGACGCTGCTCGAGAAGCTGATCGCGGAGCTGGAGCGCCGCGGGCGCAAGGTCGGCGCGATCAAGCACACCGTGCACGAGGTCGAGCTCGACAAGCCCGGCAAGGACAGCCACCGCTTCCTCGCGGCCGGCGCCCGCGCCGCGATCGTCGCCTCGGCCGGGAGGATCGCCTGCTTCGAGCGCCGCGCCGCCGAGACCCCGCTCGAGGAGCTCGCGGCGAGGCTCCCCGACGACCTGGAGATCGTGATCGCCGAGGGCTTCAAGCACGGGAGCTCGGCCAAGATCGAGCTGCACAGGAAGGCGCAAGGCGACGCGCTCCTCTGCCGCGGCGAGGCGGACGATCCAACGCTCGTGGCGGTCGTGAGCGACGTCCCGCTCTCGCTCGACGTCCCGGTGCTGCCGCTCGACGACGTGGGTGCCGTCGCGGACTTCGTGGAGGAGTGGTTCAAAGGAGGACCCTCGAAGGGGGGGTAGCCGATAGCGATAGGAGAGATCTTTAGAGGCTTGCGGAAGGTGGCTTGATATGGGCCTTGTTCCGGACGACGGTTTCGCTTGCCTTGAAGTTGTAGTAATTCCACAAGAAGTTGGTCAACGCGTTGGTCGGGCTGTGCGTATTCGCCAGAGTCTTGAACCCCCTCGCGAGTGACTTCCCCATGGTGGCCGTCGCCCGGTACACGTGGTGCTGCCCTCTCTCGAGCTCGTCGGCCGTCATGTTCTTGGGCCGGATGACCGTCTCGTAGCAGTGGTATCGCGACCAGTCATTGGGGAAGTCCGTATAAAGGAGTCGCCCCTCGCGGTGCATCTGCTCGAACAACCTGGTGCCCGGGAACGGCGTCATGATCGTGAACTGGCAGCCGTCTATTTCCGTCTCGTGGATGAACTCGATGGTCTTATCGAAAATATCCCGGGTGTCGCCATCGTTGCCGAGGATGAAGCCTCCGATGACGCCGATCCCGTGATCGTGCAGCTTCTGGATGACCCCCTTGAAGTTCCGGATCGTGGGCCTGAGGTTGACGCGCTTGTCCATGGACTCCAGCCCGGCGGACTCCACCGACTCGAAGCCGATGTAGAAGGTGTTGGCACCCGAGGCGGCCGCAGCGCGGAGCAACTCGTCGTTCTCGGCGATGTTGATGCAGGCCTGCGCGCCCCAGGACTTCCCGAGGTGCTTCATGCCCTCGAACAGCTGTAGAGCGCGATCCATCCCGCGCGTGCCCTGCCCCAAGATGCTGTCGTCGGCGATGAACAACCTGCTCTCCGAGAGATGCGCGAGCTCGTCGATGACCTCTCGGATCGGCCTGTACCGGGTCCTTCGACCGTTGAAGCTCGTCACAGAGCAGAAGTTGCAGTCGCACGGACAGCCTCGCGAGGTCTGCACCGACTGGATGAAGTACTTGTCGGCGAAGAGCTCTCGCCTCATCCTCGGCATGGTCTCCAGGGTTGGGAAGGTCTCGACCCGGTACGTGCTCTTCAGCTCCCCACGCTCGAAGTCCTCGAGTATCCCGGCCCATATCTCGTCGGCCTCGCCTATCACCACGGAGTCGGCGTGCAGGGACGCCTCCTGCGGCCTCACGGAGGCATGGATGCCGCCGAGGATCGTGCTGACACCGCGCCTCCTGAACTCCTGGAGGATCTGATAGGCCCTCGGCGCCTGGACCGTCGTGGAGGTCACCGCGACCAGGTCGGCCTGGGCGTTGAAATCGATCGTCTCCACGTTCTCGTCGATGATGGAAACCGCGTAGCTGTACGGCGTCCGGCTGGCCAGGACCCCGAGCCCCATGGGCGGCAGGGTGAGCATCTTCATCTGGCCGAAGACCGTCGAGCGTGTCGACGGATTGACGAAAAGGATTTTCTTCATCGCGTTGGGTGGCCTCTCGTGCGACTCGGGATGATCACGCATCCTCGGCTCTGGGCGCGCTCGCCTCGTTCTTCTTTTCGATACAGAACATCTCTACGACGAGCCGCCGGAGCCGGCTCGCGACCTGCTCGGGGGCCTCCTTCATCCCCTGCTCGACCCAGTCCCACAGCTGGACCTGATGCACTGCCATGACGCAGCGGGCCAACCGGTACGGGTCCTCGCGGATCACGACCCCTTGGTCCATCGCGGCTTGCAGGATCCTGGCATGCAGGTCGAGCCCCTCCCTGTACGCGACGAGCTGCTCGGCCGTCGCGCGGGTAGGGCCGATCCCCCAGGGATGCTCGAGGAGATGGATGCCCAGATAGTCCGGGTGCTCGAGGAGGTAGAGAATATAGGCGTCCAGCCCGCCGACCAGGCTCTCGAAGATGCTCGTCGCGTTGGCCGCGCCCGCGCGTGCGGCGTCGAGGAGCGCTGGGAGTCGGTGCGTGAGCACGGCGCTGTAGAGCTCGGACTTGCTGCCGAACACGCTGTAGATGGTCCCCACGGATACCCCGGCCTCGTCCGCGACGGTCTGGATCCGCGTGGCCTCGTATCCTCCCCGTGCAAAAGCTCGTTCGGCGGCTGAGAGGACCAGATCTCGATATGCCGCTTGCCTGGCACCGTGTAGTGGGCTCGAGGTGTTCTCCGTCATCGCCGATCTCCTGAATCGCTGTTCTTGGCCGTGAATATCGATTCGACACCGTGAACCACGATTCATGGCAACCATATCACTCGGTCTCCGTTGCGATCAAGGCCATGGACGACAGCGGGGCCAGGGACAGAGGAGACCGAAAGAATATCACGCTCACTTGCTCTCTTTTTGGGCTTGAGGTTCGCCCCGGCCCGTGCAGAATCGACCTCGACAAGGAGGGATTCCATGAGCGCGTTCCCGGAGCTCGAAGAGCACATCAAGACGCTCCCCTGCGTGGGCACCCGCAAGAAGGCGCTGCTCTTCAGCGAAAACTTCTACAAGCCGACCGGTGAGAAGATCGTCACCGGCTTCCGCTACTTCGCCTGCGACGTCGGGCCGGTGCAGGCCGCGGCCGCGGCGCTCGACCTGAACGCCCTGTGCGATCTCGAGTTCGCCCTCGACGAGGACGGCGACGTGGACACGAGCTCCGTGCTCGTGGACCTCGAGTACACGAAGTCCGGGTCGTTCGTCGCCGTGCAGGCGGCGGAGTACCGCGACCACAACCCGAAGCCGGTCATGGCGCCGGTGGTCGTCGAGGGCCGCCCGGATCTCGCGGCGCTGGTGCTCGAGCTCGATCAGAGCGCGTAGGCAAAGGCGGGCGGAGGCGGCGAAAAAAAAAAGACAGCCCCCTGCATTTTTTCGGCAACCTTTTTTCAAAACGGCCGATTCAGCTCCTGCGAGGTGGCCGTGGGCGAGCGTTTCCCACGGCACGCAAAGGAGCGAATCATGTCCCGACAACCGTTGTTCGTTCTCTCGATGGCGCTTTGCCTGGGCCTGGCGTTCTCGTCCGCGGCGCGGGCGGAGGGCGTGAAGCCGATCCGGATCACCTGCGACTCCGCGAGCGGCACGTTCGAGATCGCGTACCGGAGCCCGCAGGAGATCTGGGCGCTCCACCCCGACGACGACCGGGATCTCGACAAGGACACCCTGGTGGACGACGTCGAGCGTTACCTCGCGGGCGTCTTCGCGCCGGCCTTCCTCTTCGACAGCTTGGAGGACGGCGGCGACGACATCGACTGGCACGTCTTCACCGAGTGCGGTGAGCCGTTCACCCTCTGGCAGGTGACCCCGCTGACCAGCCCGGGCGTCTCGGACGACGGCGTGACCCCGATCTCCGAGATCCTGATCACCTACCAGTTCCTCTTCAACGTCGACGGCGGGTATCCGAAGGAATGCAACACCGGCTGCGATCCCGACGATCACGTCGGCGACAACGACTTCGTGAAGATCGTCGTCGGCTACAGGGACAACACGTTCTCCTTTCTCAGGACGAGCACGTTCAAGGAGACCGACAGCGAAGACGCGGTCACCATGTACTCCGATACCGGCGAGAGCTGGTACGGGGTCGACGCCACCGTCGACGACGACGAGCGGACGGAGAACTGGAGCTACTACGACGGCGACTGGGGCGACTGGAATCCGGCGGGGGTGTGGGAGGAGGCGCTGGGCCTCGCGGAGTGGGAGCTGGAGACGCAGTACCCGGTCGCGGATCCCGACGGGCTGCGCGAGATCGACTCGACGAACGCCGGCTGGCTCGCGTGCCACCCCGCGGTCTTCCTCTCGGCCGGGAAGCACCACAAGTACCTCCAGCGCTCGTCGAGCTGCTTCAAGTCTCCCTACAGCTCGTGGTGGGAGGGCGGAGGAGACGACGACAACGTCCTGGACGACAGAACGGATGGAAACTACTTTCGAGGCCCTCAAATAGGATCTCTCATCATTCCGGACGAGTCCCTGCAGGCGTTCCAGGGGGCCAACGTCGGCGAGATCCACACCCTGACGGATCCGGGAGTCCCGTACCTCGAGCCGTTCGATCCGCTGGATCCCTTCGCCGTCGAGACGAGGATGCTGGGGGACGGATACCTGGCGGATCACTTCTACGCCCAGAGCGACACGATGGCCGCGAACCCGGGGTGCGCAGCGTTCTACAACGATGCGTCGTGGCAGACGGAGCACGCGTGGAACGACGAGCACTTCCTCGGCGGCGAGGACACGGGATCGCTCGCGGGGAGGTGGAAGACGTATTCTCCCAGGAACATGAGCACCGAGATCTGTTCCCCCACGAACCCCGACTGGGGAGAAGTCCTCTGTGCGAAGGGAGCGTGCAAACCGTTTTTAGTGACCCCATTCTATGTGTGCGAGGACGAGCCGACCCCCATGGACTTCGACGGCGACGGGATCCACGAGAGGGAGTACCAGACGTACGAGATCTGGCTGACGACCTGGACGACGCCGACCTACGACAAGTGCCCGTTCGGCGACTACGGGAGCGACGAGGCGGAGATGAACGACGCCGATCTCGACGCGTGGGGAGACGCGTGCGACAACTGCCCCGAGAGGTACAATCCTTACCAGGAGGACGCCGACGGCGACGGCGTCGGGGACGCCTGCGACAACTGCCCCGCCGTGGCGAACTCGTCCGACAGGGATAGGAACGGCGACGGGCTCGTGAACTGGCTCGACCAGCTGGATCTCGACGGCGACGGGGCGATGGCGTGGTGCGACGCGATCGCGGATGAGACGACCTGCCCGCCGGGCGAGCACCCCTACGGCGGCGACCTCTGCGACACCGACCCGGACGGCGACAACGAGGGCCTGACCTGGTCGGAGCCCGAGGACTATCCCTCCTCCCGCACCCCGGTGATGGCGGATCCCGGGGAGATCCCGCAGGGCGACTGCGCGCCGTTCCTGTGGACGCTCACGCTGGACGGCGATGGCGACGGCGTCTGCGACGCGTACAACTTCATCTCTCAGAACCAGGGGGATTGGCTCCCGGAAGAGCTGAGCGTCGACGAGCTGGGACAAGAATGGATCCAGCCCGCGGACGGGTACCTCAGGCCGGCGAGCTCGTCGGAGCTGGGCTCGTCCCTCCTGGCGATCGACAGGAACAACGAGAGCTACCTCGCCCAGCGCTACAGGAGCGCGTGGCGGAGAGGGAACCTCCCGGGATACGGGGCGCCGCTGGGCAAGGTGATCGTCCTGCCCGTTGCCGAGAACGCCCACGCGAAGGAGTGCGAGTGTCCGTCCCAGGGGAGCACCGCCGAAATCGACTGCACGGAGTGTCCCGGGGAGCTCGGCTACGACTGGGAGGGCGACGGCGATGCTTCCGACGTGTTCTGGGGCGCCAGCGCCTGCCTGAAGAACGTGGTCGAAGCGTGGCGCTACTACTTCGGTCACTGGTCCGCGTCGTACGGCGAGGACATCGACGACGGCGTGCCGCTCTTCGAGTTCAACCGGGTGTACATGGAGATCGCCATGCCGGCCGAGCTCCGCGGAACCGATCTGGAGGAGCAGCTCACGCGCTCGCTCGACCCGGAGGCCTGCAAGGTCGACAACTGCGCGCGGTTCACGAAGCTGTCCGCGGGCTCGGTCGCGCCGCTGAGCGATTTCATCATGACGAACGACGGGGACCTGACGGAGGGAACGGCGAAGACGAAGCGCTGCATGACGCCAAACGTCGACCCGGGCGACGGCTCCACCGAGCTCGCGTGCGCCTACGACGACGAGGTGTCGCTCGCCTCGGAGGGCTACGATCAGTGGTTCCGCAACGGGTACGTGGCTCCCGGCGAGAAGGGGTGGGGCTTCCAGGCCGACTTCAACCACGACGGCATCGGGGACATGTGCTCGGACATGGTCGACGTCGACAACCTCGTCCAGGAGCACAACTGGATGAGCGCCACCGCCGACGTCTGGTACACCGCGGCCGCGTGGAACGACTACGCGGGATCGGGCGCGTTCGTCCTGCCGGCCTCAAAGACCCAGCCCGTCAAAGACGCGCTGACCGGCTTCGGCGTGAAGGCGAACGGCCTCTCGGGCGGCTTCCTGACGTCGGGCGAGCTCTTTGCGCTCTGCGACTGCGCGGACGGGCTGCACTGCGAGGTGAGGAAGGTCACACTGCTCGCGTCGCAGCGGCTCAGCTTCGACATGGTGGGGATGACGACCGCGCCGGTGCGCACCACGATGGGGGCGTGCTCGTGCGCTATACCCGAAGAATCGGACTGCTGGTCTGATCTCGGTTTGAAATGCGGTTTTCCGGAAGACCGCGGTTGGGACACCGCCGACGAAGATGATTTATATGAATATGAAGCAGCCGCACGAACAGTAGAGTACTTCGGAAGTGCAATGCGGCCCCGCTACCCGGGCTTCCGCTACGAGGCGAACCGCACCGCGCCGGCGAGCGCGGGCGATCCTGTCGACCCGGTCGTGGAGTACTGGAGCGGCAAGAAGAGCGCGAGCGTCTGCCGGAACGTCGGGTCGTTCTTCGACAGCTTCTTCGATTCGCTCGGGGGGTATACGTACAACCCGATGTGGGAGCTCCTCCCGCAGCTCGCGCTCGGCGCGTCGAGCTGGGACGAGGAGAAGGGCCGCCACGCGGCGGACGGCGTGCCGCGCACCGGGTGCCAGGAGATCTCGATGACCTACGGCGTCGGCGAGCACCGGAGCCTCGCGTGGCGCCACCTCGGGCAGCAGGAGCCGAACGACGACGACCCGTACGACGCCGTGGTGGAGTGGGATCACAAGTGGCACCTCGGGCACAAGACCAAGATGCGCCTCGCGGTCAAGCCGTACCCGCGCGGCACGGCGAACGCGTGCGGCGCCGACGGCGATTGTCCGAGCGCGGACTACAGGTGCTGGGACGGCGTTTGCGTCGACGTGATGCACGACGACGAGAACACGTACCTCGGCAGGGACGAATGGTACAGACAGTGGCACAGCGACGTGCCCGCGGCGCCGTGGGGCGAGGGCGCGTGGCCCGAGGATCTCGGCGAGCAGGACCGGCCGTTCACCGAGGCGCAGCTCGGAAGCCGGGAGGGCGTGGTGCTGTTGACGCAGGAGTGCGTCGCCGGCCCGCCGGCCGTCGCCGACGGCGTTCTGGTCGACGAATTCTGGGTGCACGACGGCTGCCCGGGGCTCTCGACCTGCTCGCCGCCGACCGACGCGACCTTCCTCTCCCGGGTGGTCGTGACAGGAAACGCGGCGAACGCGACGGAGCGCGCGATCTCCCGGCAGGACGGACGGCTGGAGACCCGGCCCTGGACCGGGCGCGTCGCGGGCGGGGCCGCGGGCTTCCCGGTCGCGGGGTTCGGCATGGCCCGCCTCCACACGGCTGCGCCGAACGGCGGCGAGCGCGTGCTCGACGTCGTGGTCGGCGGCACGCTGTCCGACGGCAGGCCGTCGGCCGCGGTGTGGATCCGGGACAGCGCGACCGCGGCCCGATCGTTCGTCCGCCACGCGGTCTCGGGCCCGGCGCTCGTCGCGCCGCGCCTTTTCGCGAATTTCTCCGACGGCCGGCTCTATGTGCTCGGCGACGCGGCGAGCGGCCGCGCCTGGGAGCTCGCCGGGCTGTACGAAGGGCGGCCGCGGTGGGTGGGCACGTGGGCGGGCAGCCCCAACGGGTTGGCGGTCGACGCGCAGGCCGTGGCGGTCGATCCGCAACGCGGGCGCGCGTACCTCCTTTCTTCGTCCGGCGGCGCGCTCGGGATCTCGGTGTTCCACGTCGCGGGCGGCGGGCCCGCGGTCGACGCGATCCCGACGGCCGGCGCGGCGCCCGCGGCGCGGCGCGGCATGGCGACCGCGTTCGTGGCCGAGGAGGGGCGGGTCTTCGTGTACGGCGGCGTCGACGCGCAGGGACGAAGGCTCCACGACCTGTGGAGCTTCGACACCGCGAGGCGGAGCTGGACGCGGCTCGCGGCGGGCACCGGCGACCTGCCGGCGCGCGACGGGGCCGCGATGCTCGCCGGCTCCGGCGGCAAGCTCTACCTGACGGGCGGCAGGGACGCGTTCGGCCCCGCGACCCGCCCGGTCGTGTGGGCGCTCGACACCGCGGCGGCGGCGCCCGTCTGGCGCGTGCAGAGCGTCGGCGCGCCGCGGCAGCTCCTCGTCGGCGGGCGGCCGCTGCGCGACACGTACCGCGCCGGCGAGCCCGCCGTGTTTCGGCTCGACCTCCTCGCGCCGCCCGGCCGCCGGGGCACGCCGGTCCAGGTGCGGCTCTCCGACGCGAGCGGCAAGCTGATGCTCGCGGCGATCGCCGCGGGCTCGGGCACGCGCCCGATGGTGACGCGAGGCGCCGGGGGAGGTACGCTCAGCCTCACGATGCAAAGGGGGGAGGAGTGGTACCTCATCATCGGCCCGAGGCTCGACGAGCCCGTGCCGGGCGACGACCGCGCGTTTTCCCTGACCGGGCGGGCCGCGCGATCCAGAAAGGCGATGGCGACGCTCGAGGGCTCGTCGCAGGCGCGGTTCGACGCGTCCGGGAGCACGGCGCTCGTCGCCGACTGGAGCCGGCTCGCGGTGCTCCTCCGGAAGGGCGACGGGATGGTCGCGGCCGCGAGCGTCCCGACCGCCGCCGCGGTGGACGTGGTGATCGACGGCGCGACCGCGTACGTCGCCGACCTCGAGGAGGGGCTGCGCGTGATCGACGTCGGCGTGCCCGAGGCGCCGCGCTCTCTGGGCTACGAGATCGCGCTCGGGAACCCGGGCTCGATCGCCAAGCTGGGCGACCGGGTCTACCTCGGCTGCGGGCCGCACGGCGTGCAGGTGATCGACGTGGGCGATCCGACGGCGCCGCGGTGGGTGGACACCGTGTCCCCGGACGGGGCGGTCGTCGACGTGTCCGCGTCCGGCGACCTCCTGTCCGTGAGCCTGGCGGACGGAGCGGTCGAGCTGTACGAAGCCGACGAGGCCGGCTCGCTGAGCAGGGTGGGCCGGTACCGGTCGGCCGGCTGGATCGAGGACACGCGGCTCACCGGCGGCGAGCTGCACGTGGTGTCGAGCACCGGCCTCGTCGAGATCGTCGACCTCGCGGAGCGGGCGCGCCCCGTGCTGAAGGGGATGGACAACGAGGGCGGGGCGCGCGTGACGCGGCGGTTCGGCGCCGACTTCGCGGTGCAGAGGAGCGCGCTCGGCGGCGTGGAGATCGTGCCGGTCGAGCCGGAAGGGGAATAGGAGCGGACGATGCGACGACACTTTTCGATGATCGTTCTCGGGATCGCCGTGCTCGGGGCCGCGTGCCCGTCGTGCGGCGGCGGGGGCGGCGGCTCCGGGGACGCGGACACGGATGCGGACACGGATACGGATACGGATTCGGATACGGATTTGGACACGGACTCGGATACGGATTCGGATACGGATACGGATTCAGATTCCGATACGGACACGGACACCGACGCGGACACGGATTCGGACACCGAGCCGGAGCTCCCTTCCTATTGCCAGGTGCTGTCGCCCGTCAATTCGCTCGACTTCGGTTGGACCGGGCGTTTCGCCATGAGCGATGACCACCTGACCTGGAGATGGTTGGACTTCGGTGCCGACCCGACCGAATCCGTCCTCATGGTGCGCACGCTTTCGACCGGAGAGCAGTGGGAGCTTCTCCGGGAGCCGTACCCGGAGGTCGTCAACCGCCCGTCCATTTTCGGGGACAACGTCTGTTTCGACAGGAATTCGGACACCGTTCTCGACGTGTTCCGGGTTGGGCTCGGGGATGTCGAAGAGACGCTCGTCGCCTCCAGTGAATACACCGAGTCGGAGTGCGCCGGAGGTCAGGACGGCGTTCTCTACAAGATCGGCGGCGACGACTACTACGGCGGTCTTCGATACATCGACTACTCCACGTCAAACATGATCTCGGTTTATGAAGCGCCCGGAACGGCAATCAACGACATCATGTTCGACGGGGTGAGATGGGTCGCCTACACCGAGTATGTCGGCGGGTCGGAAGAGTACATCTACAAGTTCGATCTCTCTGACACTGCGGCAGGCGTCCAGCCGGTGGATCCGGGGAACATCCAGGTCGAGGGCGCGGACATCAGCGACGTGGCGCAGGCGCTCGTCGCCGGGGCGTTCGTCCCCGGCGAGACCGACAACCTGGACCTCGTGCGGTGGGATCTGGAGACGAACGACCGCACCGTCCTCCTGAGCGAGCCGTGGGATCAGCTGCTGCCGGACACGAGCGGGCACGCGGTCGTGTACCTCGATTCGAACCCCGCGGGGCAGTACTGGTTCGCGGAGTACCGGTGCGACGTGCGGGTCATCGACATGGAGACCGGCGCCGTGCGGACCGTGATGCCGCTCGACGCGTACTTCGGCCCGTCGATCTGGGGGCACTACGTGACCGTGAACAACTACGGCACCTGGGGCGACAGCCTCGTCCTCTGTGATCTCGAAGAGGGCGGGCTCATGGACGAAGGCGGCCACGTCATCCCCGAGGTGAGCGATCCCGACGCGGGCGCGGACGCGGGGGAGTGAACATCATGAGAGCACACCGAATCGTTCTCGGGCTCGCGTTGATCGCTTTGCCGCGCCTCGCGACCGCGGCTGTCGTGGTGGCCGAACCGACCGGCGACGCGGACGCCGCGTTCCTCACCGAGCTGAAGGCGTCGCTCGAGGCGGTCGCGGCCGAGGTCGCACCCGACGTCGACGCCGAGCTGCGGTCGAGCGCGGCGTTCACCGACGCGGGCGCCGAGCTCGTCGTGGAGCTCGTGCTGAACGACGGGAGCGATCTCATTCGCGAGACGCGCACCGCTTCGAGGGCGAGCGCGCTCTCCCAGGCGCGGGCCATGGCGCGGGCGGCGATCAAGACGTTCGTGGACTCGTCGTCAGCAGCGACGGGACCGAGGGTTCAGACGCCCGTGGCGGCGGAGACAACCGTTTCTCGACCCGAGGAGGTGGAACCCCCGCCAGAACCCCCGAAGCCGCCGCCGTTGCCCGAGAAGTACAGCCGCCGTAAAGCGATGCAGTTGAGCCTCTGGCCCACGGTGATCCTCGTAACCGCGGGAGGCGGGCTATCCATGCTCTTCATGGTAGAGGAGACCTTC
Organism: Pseudomonadota bacterium; assembly: GCA_023229365.1. NCBI lineage: Bacteria > Pseudomonadati > Pseudomonadota > Pseudomonadota bacterium. Next base: position 14,241 of record JALNZK010000089.1, read on the forward strand.
GGCTTTCCTGGTCTCGGCATCGGCGCCCTCGGCCTCGTTCTCGGCCCGTCGGTCGGATACCTCTGGCTCGGCCGCGCGTCGCACGCCATGGGGATGGCCGGTCTTCGCTTGGCCGCCGTCGGAACCGGGATAGCGTTCATGGCGGCGTATGTTTCCACTTTCAGTTGGGGAGATGACTGCACCAGCGAAAACGGCACTCAGGTGTGCGAAACCGAAGGGCGATCCCATCCGGGTTTTCTCGTCGTCTCGATTATCGGTATCACGGCTGCGGTTGTCGGCGCCTTCGTCGACGCGGCCCTGGTGGGCCGGGCCGCGGATCGCGCCAACGCCGAGTGGAGAGAGAAGAACAAACCGCAGATCCAGGTCGCCCCGATGGCGTGGTCGAACGGCAACGGCGACAGGTCGTACGGACTGGCGGTGAGCGGATCGTTCTAGAGATTTTTTGAAGACGCGATCGCGAGGTTGAGGAAGCAAGCCCGGGCAGAGCGCTAGAAAAGAACACAACAAGGCCGCAGAGAAAGGGAGGCAAGATGAGACATCTTCCGGTTCCAATGGCGAGGTTTACCCTCGCGACGGTGGTCATGTTCGCCCTGTCGGCGTGCGCCGCCGAGAGCGAGCACATCGACGAGGAGACCGCGCTCGCGATCATCGCGCCCGACGAGGGCGACGACGTGGCCGTGGCGCGCCGCGCGCTCGGGTTGGCGGTGGCGCTGCGCGAGCTCGCCGCCATGCGGGGCAACGAGCCGGCGTGGGGCGAGGTGACGACGATCACGGACGCGTTCCCGCTCTACCTGTCGGGCGCGGAGACGCCGTCCTACTACGAGTACAAGGTGACGACCGGAGGCGAGGACGCGGGCTACATCGTCGTGAACGTGGACCGGACCGACATCCTCGTGATCGAGGCGGCGGTCGCGGGAAGGACGCTCACCGAGACCTACCGCGCGGCGACCGGGCGGTCCGACCTCCGCGTCGTCCGCTACGACTGGTTCGCGAGCAGCGCGAAGGACGGCGACGAGGTCGTCGCGGCGGTCGGCTTCGACGGGTCCTTCGAGGTCCGCCCGATCGGCGCCGGTGGCGATCTCGCGTCGAAGGTCCTCGCGCTCGACGCGGAGCACGCGGCGCACGTCGAGGAGAACGGCTGCGCGCGCACGCAGACCCGAGAGTCGCTCGAGGCCTACTACGGCAACTCGCAGATCTCGCAGCTCGAGATCACGCAGGACGAGCTCGACGGCGGCGACTTCATCGACTACCTGAACGAGACGGTGCCGATCTCGGGCTCGTGGGAGTACGAGCACCTCGACCACTCCTTCTCTTGGCCGTGGCACATGCCGCACTGGTACCAGCCCGCCGGCGTCGGCGGCTACCCCGTCGGGTGCGGCCCCGTGGCGTGGGCGATGGTGTACGCGTACTGGAAGCAGTTCCACGGCAAGGGAAACCTCTTCTTCGGGATGGATCTCTCCACCAAGTGGCACCCGGCCGACTGCGATCCGTACCGCGACAACGCGATCTACTACGGGATGTGGGAGCTCGCCGAGCTCGTCGAGACGGTCTACGGCGGCTCCGGCGACGACAAGTGGGGGATGACCTACCCCTGGAAGATGGACCAGGGCACCGCGTACGCCCAGGCGCGCGGCTACCCCTTCACGACGTGCGAGGAGGACTCGGGCACCGAGTGGAGCAAGTTCCAGGAGATCGAGGACGAGATCGCCGCGGACCGCCCGGCGATCCTGCGGATCAACGCCGACGGCACGGGGGCGGGCGATCACTACGTCGCCATCGAGGGCACGCGCCACCTCGAGCAGGTCGGCCTGGACAGCCTCGGCTACCGCGCGAACTACGGCTGGTGGGGCAAGGCCTCGCCGGTGTGGATCTACGTGCAGAGCGCGCCATCCGGCGGCGAGTACCACTCGGCGTTCAACGCGTACTACATCCACATGTAGAGTTCGGCTCGCGGCTGATCAGATCCGGAGCACGACCGCGACGCTCGGCGAGTACAGCACTCCGAACGCCCGCTCGCAGAACAGTTCGACGCCGAGAAGGTCGAGCCGGACCTCGACCCAGTCGCCGAGGAAGAACGCGAAGCCGCCGCGGAGCGTCATGGTAAAGGTAGCCCGATAATGGTCGCACGATCCGCAACCACTTACTCCGCAATCGTCGGGGTCATAGACGCAAAAGTTATGAAGGAAGACACCCGGCTGGAAGCTGCCGGCCCAGTAGACGTGCGGGGTGCGGACCGGCGCGAGGAGCCGCAACTCCGCGGCGAGCTGCGGTCCCACCCCTGCGGATTTTTCCGCGATGTCGCTCTCGGATCGGGACAGCGGGCGGGAGTTGGTCCAGAACGGGAACGACACCACGTACGGATGGACGACGAGCCCGAGCTCCCACCAGACGGAGTCGCCCGGCATCTTGAAGCCGATGTCGATGCTCGGGAAAGGACCGAACTTCACCATGCTCCCGTAGATGTCATCTAGAAACGAGCCACCGACCCCGACAGAGTAGGAAACGCCGACGTAGAAATGCCCGACGTTGGGCTGTCCCTCGGGCACCATCTCGATCCGTATCGTGCGTGTCTTCTGCGGCCAGATCCGCGTCTTGACGGTCTCCGACCAGTAACCCGCGCCCTCGGCGCGAACCTCGTACACGCCCGCCGCCACGATCCCCTCCCACGGCGCCTCGCCGACGCGCAGTCCGTCAACGTAGACGATCACCCCCTTCAACTCGACGTGCTCGTCCTCGAGCCGGACGATCAGCGCCGCCTCCTCCGCAGCCTCTGCGGCGGATCCGTAGAGGAGGAGGAGTGCGACGGATGCATGGGCAATCCGTTTCACGACCAGGTTCATGGAGTCATTGTACGGGAAAAGAGGACAGTCCGTAGTGTTACGTTGCTCTCCCGAACGCACGCCGTCAGGCGGCGAGTATCACTCGGCGTTCAACGCGTACTACATACACATGTAGAGAACGGTTCTTCTGCTATTCGCCCTCGGCGAGCGCCGCGCAGTATGAGTGCTCGATCAGGTCCGCGTTGCTGACGTAGCCGCAGACCTCGTCCGGGAGCCCGTACGACGCGACGAGCGCCGCCATCTCGTCGTTGTCCGGAAAACCCGCGTAGACGAAGTCGGACTCGAAGATGTCGCCTATCACACAGGTGGCGCCGATGCACTCCCTCGGTCCGAAGCCTGAGCCCGGCGTCGTGTCCTCCGTTCGCCGGCACTCGATCGACTCCCCCTCGTCCCAGGAGAGGACGAGGACGTCGTGCTCCCAGTAGCTGTCGAAAACCATGCAGCCGTACCCCTGGTCCACCTCGAGGAGCGTCGAGAACGTGTAGACGCCCGCATCCTCGTCGAACCACTCCCAGCTCCACTGCAGCGGGGTCACGGTGAAGTCGCCGCAGGTCTCCCCCGTGCCGCCGTCGCCGTCGGTGTCCGTGTCGGTGTCCGTGTCGGTGTCCGTGTCCGCGTCGGTGTCCGTGTCGGCATCGGTGTCCGTTCCCCCGTCGCCACCACCGGCGTCATCGCCGCACGCCGTCAGTCCGAGCACCGCGACACAGAGCGCCAGCCAAACGAGCATCACTATGGAACGCATGGAACCCCCCTTTTGTTTTGTCAGGACGAATCCAGAATAGACGCGGGCGGGGAAAGCTACAAGAGACGCGGGGCTCACGCTCCCCGCTCAACCCCGCCTCCGCAGGGCCTGGATGACCTCGTCGAGCCGGTGCAGGAAGCGCGAACGGTCCTTCTTCTCGAAGGGCGCGGGGCCGCCCGTGTTGACGCCCGATTCGCGCAGGTACGCCATGAGCTCCCGGCTCCCCATGGCGTCGCCGATGGTCTCGGGCGTCAGCTCCTTGCCCTTGAAGTCGATGACGCGCGCGCCCCGCTCGAGGCAGCGCGACGCGAGGGGGATGTCGCCGGAGATCACGATGTCCCCCTCGGTGACGCGGGCCGCGATCCAGTCGTCCGCGGCGTCGAGCCCCGCGCCGACGACCACCCGCTCCACGTTCTCGCCTGGGGGCAGGCTCAGCCGCGTGTTGGCCACCACGCTCACCTGCACGCCGTAGCGCCCCGCCACGCGCAGCGCTTCCGGCTTCACGGGGCAGCCGTCCGCATCCACGAAGATCCTCAATCGGGCTCGCTCTCGCTCGCGAGACGGAGCGCCGCTTCGAGGACCTCGGGACCGACGAGCAGGCCCGCGGCCTGGACCTCGTCGAGGACCGGCGCCAGTCGGCCGATCCGTCCCTCGCGCTTGGCGAGGAGCAGCACACCGATCACGCCGCGCACCGGCACGCGGAGCGCATGGGCGCACTTCCTCGCCGCCAGATCGTCGATGATGGCCTCGTAGCCCGGGTTCCCCGCGGCCCAGGCGAGGACGTGGCTCTCGCCCAGCCCGAGATCCCAGGCGGCGACTACAGGATCCACGGGGCCGACATCGCGAACCCATGTGCGTCCTTCGCCTGCGAGCCAGCGCACGGCCGGGTCGTCTGCCGGTCCGCGCGCCACCTCACGGACCACGGCGTCAGGTACGACGACCGTCTCCGCGAGGTCGGTGAGGAGCGGCAGTCTGTTCACCTTGCCGAGGACGATGAGCGGCGACGAGTTGACGACCCAGAGTCTACCCACGGGCGAGTTCCTCGGCCATTTCCTCGGGGGTGGTCTGGAACGGAGACACCTTGAAGCGGCTGAGCGCCTCCAGGAACTCGTGGCGCGTCACGCCCGCAACCTCAGCGCCCTTGGACTGGGACACGAGACCCAGTTCGTACCACTTCACCGCGGCGGCGAGCCGCATCTCCCTGGCGAACGCCTCGGGTGCGACACGGAGCGCGGAGAACGCGCTCTCGGGAAGATCGAGGGATATGTGGACTGACATGGTCACCCTCCTTAGGGTGATCATAGCATGGCGACCAGCAGAGAGTGGCAGGCAAAAACCCGACCTCCACGGCCGGGCCGGGACTCGACGTGGGCGGCAACGCCTTCGTCATGCGCACCTCTCTCCCGGTTCGGTGAGCGGCGCTGTCGCGGTGCTCGACGAGGTCGACGGCGTTCAAAGTGGGCCACAGATGGGCCACGGGAGTGAGGTGGCTTGCTAAACCCCTGGAATTACTGTGACCCCGACGGGACTCGAACCTGAAAAACGCGAATCAGCGCAAAGCTAGGCGGTATGCGGGTCAGCCGACCAAAACCGCGCCGTTTCAAGGAATTCGAGTTCCCTTCCTATGCCGTCCTATGCCTCGATGTTCCGCGCATGGATGCAAAAAAAGGGCACTAGATGGGCACGGAAATATCGGGTCCTCAACGCTCCGCGGAGTTGCTGTGCTCAGGCGGAAGGGCTCGGCGCCGGTCCTGGGCCTGACGGTCATCGCTGCTGCGCCCAGGCGTCGAACGCCTCCTTGCTGGCCGAGAGATCCAGGTAGCGCAACCGGAATGCTTCGAGCCAGCCGGCGTGTCCGCCGTCGAGGTCGAGGGTGGCGATCCAGTCCACAAGCCGGTTAAGCGGCATGTCGACGAAGGTGCCGTCGCCCGGCTGCAGCAGGCCTTGGTAGCTCCTCGCGCTGTCGGCGCAGTTCTTGTCGCCGGGGTGGCGGAGGAGCATCAGTCTGCCGCGGGAGTAAGGGGAGGCCGGGTGATCGAGAGTCGCGATGGCGAGCAGGTGATCGCGCCAGAGTTGATTGTGCCGGATCTCGAGTAGGCGTCCGATCACACCATCCCGCCAGGGCGAGTTCGGTCCCCTCATCCAGCGGTGGTACTCGGCGGTGTCGTAGACCTTCGGCGAGAAGGGCTCGGTCAGCTTCGTCTCGATGCCCAGGAAGGCCGGGCGGTCGTCATGGCCGACGTACTCGATGAACGCGTCGAAGGCGGTGCGGTCGTTCAGGTACTCGGCCTTCGGCTCCGGCGCGTGCTCTACCACGACGCGTGTCACGCGTTTCACCTCCCCGGGGAACAGCGCGTCCATCAGCCGGGTGGCCAGATCCAGGTGGAGCCCCAGGTGACCGAAGAGGTTGAAACAGAGCGGTTGGGACGAAAGCATGTTCCGCATGAGCCGGAACTCCTCAATCAACCCCCCGGCCTCGGCGAGGCGCCTTTGCACCGCGGCGAAGATGTCGGGCGTCAGGAAGTTCAGGCCCTTCTCGGCGTCCTCGGCCGTGAGCATGTTGCCGTACTCTGTTTTCGAGCCGGGGGACGGACCCCTTCCGAAGGGGGCCCCCAGCACGGTCGCCCGATACCAGCTCTGGTGGAAGCGCATCCTTTTAGCGAACGCTTTGTCCCCGGAAGACTGCGGTCCGTAGTCGGACGTGGTTGGCATCTTCATGTCGCTGTTCTCCTAGAGCTTGTTCATGTCGACATCGAGCCCAGCCGCCTTCATCTCCTTGGCGAGATCGGTTTGCCAGCCGGAGTCATCCATCGATTTCCAGATCACACCGCTGTAGTCGGTGGGTATTTCGATGTTCCCCTTCTTGAGAGCGCAGACCTTCCTGCGACCAAGCTTCCCCATGAAGTAGCCCAACTCCAGTACGACATTTTGTCTCGCTCTCTCTTGTAGGATCCTCGCAGCTCTGACTTCATGCTCCTTCGTAGAGAACGGCCAGTGTGGCAGCGTGCTTTTAGCAGCTCCCACATCATCTGGAGTCAGTAGAACGACAGCGAAGGCAACATCGCTGTTGGCCTCGAATTTCTCGACGATGGTCTGACCCTGGTCCGGCTGTTCGTGGAGGATGATCGGTTCGAGGTCGAGCCGAGAAAGGAATCGAGCTACCGCTTCTCTGGCACTGTCGTCGTGACCGTGAACGACGAACACCTTCTTGGTTTCTGTGGCCATCTGTGCAACCTCCCGGTCTTCCATCTCCTTCTGCTGCTCGTCGAGGTAGTTCAGAAGACCATCAAGAGAATCGATCCCATCGAGATCTAGCAGACGCTGCCGCGTCGAAATGAACTGCTCGCCTTGGCGGCTGTTGGAGTAGTAGAGGAGGGGCACGGTCGTGTGCGTGAGATCGGCCAGCCGCACGACGTCCTCCTCGCTCAGTTCAGCTCCCTCTGCAACATCGGCGATGCTCACCTCGCTCGGAGCCTTCTTGTCGAGATAGAGGTCGCGAACGGAACGCGTCACTTTCCAGAATGAAAGAAGATCTTCATCCGTCTCGGGGCGAAGAGCCAGAAGCCCGCCGAATCGCGGCTTGATGGGCTGGGGAGGATCTGCATAGACGCGTGCATCATCGAATACCTCTTGGGGCATGGACTCCCAGGCATCCAGAGGATTTTCGACGACTCCCACGTGATGCAGAACGACGTCGAGGGCGGCTGGGGCTCCATCTGGAGTCCGCCATCGTCGAATGCACCAGACCGCCATCTTCCTCTGGCCGGGGGTGAGGCCGTCCTTGAGTGTTGCGTGTTTGTAGTCCCTCCTGCGAGAGGCGAAGTCTGTGATCGATTTGAGGCCAATGTAGCGAATGCAGTTGGGTCCGAGCTCCACGATCCAGTGGCCATCCTTGTCCGAGCTAGAAACACCACCGAGGGTACTGATCCAGTCTCTGTAGATTTCGCCGTACCGGCGCAGCTTCTCTTGGCTCCAGTCGTTCGCAATCGCGGCCAGATGCGCGTCATTGACCACTGGCCTGCCCTTCGGATCTTCCAGGTATCGCTCGACCGACTGGTTCACCAGAGCGACAAAATGGGCCATCCATTCGGCGGAGCCTTTGGCGGCCTGCAAGCCCAGTATCGTAAGCTCGATCTTGTCACCCCATCCCTTGATATAGGGGGCGAGCTTATTCGATTCGATTTCGTTGTAATCAAACCCCTCGGAACGGAGGGTCATCTTGACCTGGACCGGTTCCGGCCAGTCGTTTTCTTTCAACCAGTGGTTGTGGGCTAGGTCGATGATCCGCTGGTGAACCGGCTCGAGCTTCGCCGATTCGTTTGCACCATCTGTGTCTCGATGAGCCATCAGTCCACCCGGCCGCGTCGAGCTTCGGATCGATGCGCCGCTTGCGGGGTCCTCTTTTCGCTCTCGTGCACC
>JALNZK010000090.1:0-20622 GCA_023229365.1 Pseudomonadota bacterium
ATTGGCATTGGCCACCGACACCCGCATCTCCCGACAGGCGGTAAGCGGGTACGATCCCCGCCCCGGCTGTATATCTGGGGGAACCTCAGAAGTCCCCGGCATCTTCTTGCGGCCCATTCGTCCGCTGGCACCCTTTCAATGTACAGGAAAACTACTCTTCCTGAAACATTTGTGTTTTCATCAGTTGAGAGTGACTTGCGTTATCTTCCATCCAATTCTCGAAGTCATAGGGAGAATTGATTTTAACTCCCTTTTCTCTCAGCAACAAAATCAGGCTCTTGAGGATTTCGGTCATATTTGTTTTCACTTGGAATCCGTTACCTCATAGTCTTCAATGTGCATGTCATGGACGGTTGCCCCGTCAGTGGTAGAGGCAAAATCGTAATCCACCTCATCAATGACATCGCCCACGTCAACCCCCTCATCCATATCGAGAATGAGTTGAACCTTGACGTTGACGTAAACCTTACGACTTGCCATTGCTTGCTCCCTTTTTTCTTCGTGATCCGCAATCTGCTCACGTTGTTTGTCGGTCAGATTGTCGGATACTCTGAACTTTGGATCATACATATTGCACCAATGTACAGGAAAAGTGAGACCGCTGGGACTCGAACCCAGAACCTACGGCTTAAAAGGCCGTTGCTCTAACCATTGAGCTACGATCCCCACCCACTATCCCCAGATTGTCCAATTCGCCATCTGGGGAGTGGTGCCAATCGCTCTCTTCAGAAACAACAACTCAGTTCTCTCCAGCTTTTGGTAGAGATCAGATTCATCCCATCGGCAATACATCTTGCCCGCTTCCATTTCTTCCGATGTATCCTCATCGCTGAATATGAAAGTCTCGGCAGGCAGAGCGAAAGTCTTGGGAAACTTGTTCTCCAAAAGCTCTTGAAAACCCTCATGGTCGCCTTCTTCAATCAGCCATTGGGCTGTATCACGATCAGTGGGGTCAAACACGGTTAGAAGTTTCTCGGCTTCCAACACATACCCACTACAAGGATTGTCTTTCATGCTCATTGTTTGAGCAGTCCTTTCTTTCCGACCCATCGGGCAAAATCATCGCCCGACACCCGTAGCAAATCTTCAATCGTACACATGAAGAAATCTCTGCGACGGGTATCGGTGGGGTCGCTGAAACACTGCAACTCTGCCTCGCAGTAGCAAATCCCCGCTGCCGTGAAGGGGCCATTGTCCACAAGACAAACCGGCAGAAATCCTTCGGGAACATCCTCCCACTTCGGATTTATTGCAGGAATACCCTTCTCAGCCAAGAACGCTTCTTTCGACCGATTCGGTGGATTCACATAATAGCCCATGCTTACGCTGCTTTCTTTGGGGTTGGAGGTTTAGTGTCAAGCCACTTACGCTTACTGTTGCGTCTATCGTGGCGGTTCTGCCGCTGTTGCTTTTCTTTCCAATCTTTTCCACTTCGACCCATGATACTCCCTCAATGTACAGGAAAACTACTCAACTTGTGATGCTGATACCGAACCTTGTCGGCACCAACAGGAATGGTCTCAATTACTACACCGCTAGCATCGACTTCCATTCCTTGTGGCACTTGTACCACAATGCCGCCGAGATGTTTTGCCCGACGCAAAGCGTGGCCCTTGTAACGATATTGCTTTACACAGCCCTTGACGTTGCCAAACATGGCAAAGTTTCGCCAATAGCCATCATTGCACAATCGAAACCCGTTTGCGTTGATGATGAGAATCATGATTTTTCCACACAATTCTTCCAATTGCCGGGGGCAAAGCAGGCCACCGTGTTCCCGTTGGCGTCATAAATGGTCAACCCTACGTCGTTGGCCTGAAAATGATCCCCTTCAATCTCGTAGGTATGGCAACTCGATCCCTGTGTGCCATCCACAAGGAATGTCTTGGGGGACTTCATTGCTTCTTCCAACTTGGCGACCAAGGCAATCACGGCATTACGAACGTCGCTTTTCATTTTTTCTATCTCCGTTGTTTTGCTAATGTACAGGAAAACTAAAAAAGGAACCAAGGAATTGAACCTTGACTTGTCTTGCGTTTTCGCATTTTGACCGTGCAACCCGTTACACCAATTCCCCCATCCTACACCGTGAACACAAACGTATTGCCAAACTTGGCCTGTAGTTTTTTCTGACGTGTGACCATTGTACGAATTGGCGTGATAGCCTTGCGAAGATCGGCATCCGAGATTGTGCCGCTTGTTCCGTGTTGTAGATTCCCGGCAGTCTTCAACAAGTCCATCAATTTTTGGCACGCCTTGGACGGGGCACGCCAATAGGCCCACCCGTCTGATTGTTCATTGACTGCTTGCATAAGTCGCAAAAGCAAATCAATTCCCTTGCGTACATTGGGGCACTTATGGGATTGTTGTGCCGCCCATTCAATTTCAGATTGATTCATCATGCCCTTTCAATGTACAGGAAAACTACACTTCTACCTTTGCCTTGTCGGCAAGCATTTTCATGGTTTGGAGAAACTGGGGCAGATTCTTTTGATGCTGTCCCGTAAACTCCAGTTGCTCAAAATTGGGGAACTCTTGGATTGGGCCAACTATCCCAACTTCACCACCTCCCAGAGCATCCTTCATTGCCCCAAACATCGCAGCTATCATTTCGTTCCATTCCCCCAACTCTGTCACAAGGGCTTTGACATCGTATTTGCCGGGGTGCCAAGTATACACCCGCTTCTCTGCCCAAGGATCATCCGAATAGTGGGAAGGCCCATACTTGCCTTCGTCATTGGTTTCGACTTTCATCGTGGGCAGTTCGGCAATCCGATCAAGCAACGTAATCATGCCGACATGACAACGAACAAAATTGGGTACACCACCAGCCCGTGGGTCACTGGCATACTGGGTTTTGCAGAATCCGCCACCATGCCAGCCAGTTAAATGAGTTTTAATTTTAACTTGCTTCTCAAAAGCAGTTGGGCTTTTGTAGGATGGATGCCCATTCTTTTTCAGCCAGTTTTCCCATTTCTTCCAACTGAACTTCGGACCCTCATCCGTTTCTTGGCAGAACTTTCGATCACGGCAGGGGTGATAATGCACCTCTACATTCTCTGGATAGATACACAATCCAAAGTTAGCCCACTCCGAGCCGGGGCCGGGGTCCACATTGAAAGAATAAATCTCCAGCGGTTGAACGCAAACGCTGCTACTCCCCCTTGCCCATCGGGTAAACGGAATGACAAGATGCCGGGTTGCATCCAACACAGCATCAAAGGCTGGTAATCCCCGCAGATTTTCTATCGGGGTCTGGCATGTTTTGGGGCCAAAATACCGCACCTCATCATCGACATGCTCAAAGGGCAGATCGAGGGCAAGTTGCCGCATTTTTTCCACCAAAGCAATTGCCTTGGCTTTGCAACGGGTGGTACTTTTCAGATGGTAGTGTATTGTAAGTCCCATAGTATCCATCCAATGTACAGGAAAACTAAATGTTTTCGTAAGACTTCATTCGTTCCAGCACTGGGTTGCTATCATAGCCATCTGTCCAAGTGGACATATAATAGCAAATGGAACAGAGAATCATTCCTAATCCCCATTCCAACATCCAAGATTGGGCGACACCCAACAAGTAGGTATCAAGCCATACGGCTAGAATCGCAAGTCCGCTCCACCGGAGGTATCGGGCGACTCTCTTGTTTGTTTTCGGCAGCTTCACGGAATTGTCCACAGAAATCACCTCTTGTTTTTTCCTTGAACATATAGCAATGCCCACCTTCGTGGTGGAGATTCATCCAAAAGCATTTCGAGCAATCCATCAGTTCGCCCTTCCGTCTTCGGCTTTTCTGAAAAGGTCTTCGGCTTTCTGCAACTCCTCAAGAGTGTTGGATAGGAAACCCCGTCCAGACACACTCACAGCGGAGGCATGATTCGACAAAACTTCGGTCAGGATATTATTGCACCACCTAACAGCGTGCAACACAATCTCTTGTCTTGTTTCGAGTGTCATTCGCCCGGACCCCTTCCATCATCGCAAGGTGCAACAGGATTCCAAACATGCCCACAGTTGACGCACGCTTCGCCATACATCGCATCGTCGGGAATAGGCTCTTGACAATCCCCACATACCCCATCCTCATAGTCATCCTTGACCAAATGACGTGAACTCTCCAAAGCCCCAGACATATCCAAAATCTCAGGCTCTTGCTGGTTGATGTCGCCCCAGTAAACCAGTCTGATTGTATCATCCTGTTTCTCAATGAGAATGGGGGCATAGTCGCCATCGTAAACCGCCATTCCCTTGGGCTGGATAGAGATACCATCTTTGCCGAAAATGAGCTTGACAGGGGTAGAACCCTTACCTTCCATTACATCGGGCAGATCAAACTCAAGCACCGTTCCGATTTCAATTTTCATCTTGATTCCCTTTCGATCACCCAATGTACAGGAAAAGGGGCAAGGTGGGACCGGGCGAAGTGCCCTATGTTCTCGTTTCCCACCTTGCCCCTATCGCACTAGCATCAAAAAAATCTTTTACAAAACCTGCCTTGCTACTGGTATGCCGTACCTAGCCGAATTCTGTCTTCCACACCGTATCGGGTGCGAGCGTTGAAATCCTATTCAGAATTGAGCCGGGCACAGAAAACGTGTCCCGGTGTCGGCAGGTCAACAGTAACAAGACAAGCAGCACCACCATGAATGGCATCATTTGCTTGTCCCTTTCAATCTCTCAATGTACAGGAAAACTACTCGATTTTACCCGCAATCCTCCCTGTCGTCAGCAACTCCATTATTTCGTCTTGGGTAGGAATAAAGGGGAATGGACAACCCTCATTCCAACATGTCCCATTTTGATCGAACAAGTCATACAACCCATCGTCAATCTCACACAAGTCCATCTGACTCACTGCCGGGCCGCACACTGGAATGGGTGGATCGAACGTATAGGTTTTGATTGTGTTGTTCATATCTCACCAATGTACAGGAAAACTAATGTTCGGGAACACCAGCCCACTCCAAGAGTTCAACATCTCCAGGGGCTATGTACTGAGACAGCGATTGGAGTTCTGCTATCTCAGCATAACTGATGCGTTCCGCCCTTATCTCACGCCGCAGATACTCTAATCTTTCCTTCATGATGATTTCCGTAACCTTTTCACGGCTTGGAGTTTCGGGGAAGTATTTATATGCCCATCGCTTCCCTGATTGATCGTGCAACTCATACAAATCTCTTGTGCCACCAATACGGCCAACCTCAATGCGACTTACTCCATTGATCGGTGGGTCAAACTCAAATTGTCGTATGACCATAACTAATTGCCCCCCGTATCTGATCGAATCAGTCGAGCAATCTCCCTGCCAAACTTGAATCGCTTGTTGGTAGTGATGTCTTCACCAACAAAGGGAAACTTCGGTCGGCGGGGACAAATCTCAACCAACTTATAATGTTTTCCCGCATAGGTGAACATCACCCCAAAATCTTCGGGCTTCAACCCAAACAGCCCGGCATATCTGTCGAAGTCCTTGACTGCCGGGGACTCACCGTTTTTTCCAAGCTCTGCAATTTCCAGCTTAAAATTAACAGAGTTGTCGGTATATGAACCCCGACCCACCGTTATTTCTAGCTTGTTTTTCGCAGCAATATCGGCCAATGCAGCTTGGCAAACTTCACGGAGCAACTTGACTTGAGCCCTGTCCATATTTTCCCTCAATGTAGGCTTTGGCGACATGTTCCACTATGGATTCAACTACAGTGTTTTCCAGATGATCGAGGTTGCACACAACATCCTCAAATGCACGGTCAGCAGTTGCCTTGATTCGCCGCAGAGTTTCATTGAAATCCTCGGCTTTTACAGGCGAATTTCTTTCAGGCTCCATAAAGAAATTGATCTTGTCAATTACTTCCTTACGCAGCCTGTCGATTTCATGTCGTGCTTGACCAAATCGCATTGCTTACCTCACCATCCAGAAACAAAAAGGCAGAAACAGCACTAACAGCAACAAGCCGATAGCACATGCCATTCTAATCACCCCCTTTCAATCGTTTCCCCCCGCTTGAAAGGTTCTACAACGGCAATGTACAGGAAAACTCAGTAATGATTTCCCGTATCGACACAGAGAACATCCACCCCAGCCATCCCAATGGATACATCCTCTGCTAATGGATGGACAAATCCTTCATTCTCCCCATAGTCCAAAGCGTCTCGAATAGCGGTTTGGACTGACTTCCTTAGTTGTTCGGAAGTAATCTTGTTCTTGTCCTCAGGGTCACACAAACTCACTTGAGTTGTGATAAGAATGGTCATCTCAACTGGATCGTTGTCTTCCAACTCAGCAGCGGGCTGCATGACTTCCAACAACTGGCCAATCTTTTCCAAAACAGCACCCTTGGAAGAACATGGATGCACATAGTTGTTGGCAGTTCGCCCATCGGTAACTACCCAAGTACCATCGGGCATTTCATAGATGCCAACTAAATTGAGTTTGTTACATTTTTCAGCCAGTGTTGTCCGAGTTGCTTCGTTCATTTTTATTTTCTCCAAAAAAAAAGGCAGGGTAGTATACCACCTGTCCCAGCAACAGCCCGCCAAAGCACCCCATTGGAGTGAAGGGGATCGAACCCTCGGTATTGCAGGTAGTTACAGAGAACCTTCTGTATAAACCTTCAGACTCAGCGGTAGGTTCTTACTACCCCACCTTTTCGCCTCTTCTTAGTAAACAGGCGGAAGTCGCCTCACCTCACCAGGATACGGAATCGGAGCCGCATTGCAGGGTGGAAGAACTTGTGGTTCCCCCGTTGATCCTGCCACACCGTTGATGCCCCGGACATATCCACACAAGGCGGCATACAGGGTGGCGGCACACATGTTGGATGATAACTCTCAACCAAGGCACACGCTGGAATTGTACACAACGCCAGCAACAGCAAACACAAGCTAAACCATCTCACTTCCATTCTCCTTCTTCTGGGTTTCCGTTCACACAACAAATAGCCAATGTACAGGAAAACTAATCCTCTCTTCCTGTGCAGAATTTGTGAAAGTGACGATCTTGCTGAGGCAGTGCTTTGAATTCGTTGAATTGCTCCAAATTGATCGGAGTAAATCCCGACATTGCCACAACATGGTATCGAACCAAACGATCTTCTACCTCAATCACATCCCCAACCGAAACACTGGGGTGCCTCTGAGGCTGAAAATCATTCTGGCCGAAATAAAAGACTTGATCGAGCAAAGAGCCACTTCGCTCTTCATCGGGAACTTCAACTTCCCGAATCTCTCCAGGCTCACCAAACGCCAGCATGTGGACTTTGACTATCATTTTGTTTCCCTTTCAATTCCCCAATGTACAGGAAAACTAAACACGCCAAATGGGTTCTCTCAACAACCCTGCAAGACTGCTCCCAGCGGCCAATTGCGTCAAGTCCTTGCTGCCCTCTGGGTGAATGTTCACCACTCCATCATCCGTACCTGACACAACATATTGATGCTCACCCTTAAAGGGAGATTCTTTTACAGCCACAATCCCCACAAACATCATCAACTTTGTGCCAGGAGGACATGATGCTGGAGCTTGTGCAACATCCCTAAAAAATATCTGACCTGTCATTGGGGCTCCTTTAGTTCGCCAGTGCCAATTGGTTTCAACATGTCATCAAAATCATAGTATTCCTCCCATTCCGCTCTGGTACGAAATACCTTGATACCCTTAGTGGTGAGTATCGCATCCAATTCATTGGCTAGCTTGCGGACTTTCCTCAAACCAATTTTATTGGTGTGACAATCGGTGGCATATACTCCTCCGATTGTGCCGTGATTCACTTCCACCTCAAGATCATATTCCCATCGTTCCGAATTCGGCATGATGGCAATGTATACCGCCTTAGCGGCACAGAGAATATCATCCACAAACTCTTGTAGCGTCATTGTTGGTCTTTCCAATGCTTTTGAACCATTTCCACCATTTGCCACTTCTGGGTAAACCTATCAGGTTTTGGAAAGCCTATCATTGCGAAATAGGCTTTCGTCATCTTGGCTGCATGACCAGTTTTGGACAATGCTTTGGTTGGGTCTTCATACAGCGTGTTGAGCCAGTTGAGAAAAGTGCAATCAATGCTGTCCCACATTTCCTCGCTGTCAACGGTGGGAGCTTCCTTGGGATACAAGGAAAAATAACATAGAGCTAGTTTACGGGGCTCGTTGCCCTCAAGTCTGGCCCTTTCCATCAGCTTGGCCACTTCGCTTTCCGGCCCCAAGTCTTCCTCAAAACAATCTTGAACATCGCCCCAATTAGAAAAGGCATAGCTCAAGACATGGCTAAGCAGTTTCCATTGCTTGACTGTGAGAGGTTTCGGTGGTTGCATAAATGCCATCAATGTTTTGCTCATTTTTCACCTTGCTGGTACGCAGTAATTAGCCCCATCCACCCGCCAGGACATATCCCCATCGGTCACACGAATGACCGGACCATCCACGGCTTGAATACAATTTCTTTTCACAGAGGAAACTTGAGCCACAATAAATTGCGGCTTGTCTCTATCACAGTCAAGGGCAACAGTTAAAACTAATTGCCCTTGGTGCAATTCATTTTGAACAGAATGAATATGCTCGAAAGCTGCCCAATAAGCATCACTGTCTTCTTGGGTTTGACGGGCACCACAACCTTCTCGGAACTTGACATAAAGACCATCAATTTCAATGGCTTGTTCACGAGTAATGGGTCCGAGAGCGTGCATAAGATATATCCTTTGTGTTAGAATGGATGCTGTGGCGTGATTTGGCTTGGGATTGCTTGGGACAATGGCCATGCCTAATGCGTTTCACAGCATCCACTATCCAATGTACAGGAAAACTATCCCAAATCCTTGAAAAAAGAGTTTGGGAAGCATATATACGGTATGGAAAACACAGAACAAAAGTATTGCTATAAGTGCAAACAAACAAAACCAAAAAACATGTTTGGCAAACACTGCAACAAACGTGATGGACTTCGTGATGAATGCAAAAAGTGCCACATCATCAATGTCAAAAAACAAACACGCAAAAAAAAACTATGGCTTAAAGAAGCCATACAAGAAATGAAAAGACAAAATCCTTGTTGTTTTTGCGGGGAAACCGAACCCATTTGTCTTGACTTCCACCATCTTGACGAACAAAAAGAAGTCATTATTTCACAAGTTATTCATACTTGTGCAACATGGAAGCGGCTCGAAACTGAGGTTGCTAAATGCGTAATCATTTGTGCCAATTGCCATCGCAAACTTCACATCGGATTGCTGACATTAACAGGAAAAGAATCACGCCCCGAAGTTATCAGGGCGTGACTCTCTATTGCCTGTCGTCCCCTACATTCGGGGTGCTTCACAGGACAACTCAGGCGGCTTCGGCAACCGGACGGCCACGGGTGATTTCGATCTTCGCTTCGTTCGCCCAGGCGACCAGCATCGGATTCGTGGGGCAAGCCTTGCCCTTCGACTCCAGGTGTTCCCGAACCTTCTTGTGGCTCTGGAACTTGGCGAGCAGCTTGACGATCTGCTCCTTGTCATACACTGCCGGGCGACCACGACCGGGGACTTCGATTCCCGCCGCAACGGCCCGCTTACGCAGGGTGGCGAGACAGGGCGACTTGCCCTCCCCGTCCAAGATACGCTTCGCACCCGACAAACCGTGCTTCTTGACCAAAGACAGCACATGACGATCCTGATTCGCTTTCTGCAAGCTCTTCGACATAACAATTCTCCTTTCGAGAGAGTAGAGTAAAACTTGTCCCTTGCACCACTTCAATGTACAGGAAAACTAATCATTTCCCTGTTTAATACTTTTTGACAATCGGCTCATCGCTGTTGATGATTTTGCCCTCATCGTTGACATGTACGAAAAACGTATCAGTCAAAACCGGGGCCGCTCCGATTCCACGCTCGGATACTTCGGTTTTGCAATATATCATTACCCGAAATGATTTCTGGGTAATCGGGGTTGCCCTTGTCAAACAAGAGCTAATTTGGCACAAATTGTGCGGCTTGCCCAGTTGCTTGAACACATTGTCCAAAACAACTTGAGGATCAATCGTGCTAACCGGAGGAACCTCATCCTCTTGACGCTGTTTCTTTTTCGTGGTCGCTTCAATTCCTGGCACAGCTAAGCTCCTTGCTGCAAAAGTCTTGCACAAACGTAAACGCTCCCTCATCAGCATGGACATTCAGGGTGACTTCCCCTTTGTTCCAATCTTCATTTGCACCACGCAAAGCATAAAACCCGCTAATGATGCAAATACACGGGGCATCCATCGTTGCCCATCGCAAATATGGTTGAAACTCATCTCCAACCATGCACCCATCCTTTTGGGCACATTTTTTGATGAAAGTGAAACCACGCTCATTTAACCATTTTTTGATAAAATAGAAAAGAGCATGTTCCCCCTTTGCATGTTTTATCCCATAAAAGGTTGGGTCGCCAGCCTCCCGCACAAAAGTAACACTCCCATTCTCCTCAAAATTGTGCGGTTTGCCGAAATTGAATTTTGCTTTCATCGTTCCCTCCTGCCCTTCCAATGTACAGGAAAACTAAATGTTTTCCCGCAACCCCTCTTGCCATTCCTTGCAACCAGGAAGATTTTCTCGCACAAATTGCTCCAATGCCTCTTGTGCCCCCGGATTGTCGGCCAGAAAACTAGTCAGGTCGTCATAGCCCAATGCTTGGAATAAATTCTCCAAACAGGCTACCCCAGACTCCCCTTCCAAATGGTAGCGTGGTTGTGAACGAATATAATCGTCCACCAATTCCTCTGCCGCCAAGGAATCTGCCAATTGCTTCAACGCAGACAATTTCTTTTTTGCCATTGAAATATCCTTACCCTGAACTGTCAACCTCGAATTCTTTACCACAATCGGGGCAACGAAGCAAATGTAAACAATTGCCCAAACCCCGTATTTCCTTCGCCTTACTGTGTGGACACAGCTTTCTCACCCCACGGGATAACTTATCAATCGCCCGCATAATTGTGTCCACCCCGCTCCAGGGTAAACACACATGAGAATCCGATGTCCAACTAGCATCGGGATGCCATATCGTAATGTAAACTCCAGCAAATCGAACGGGTGGGTCTTGATACGCCAGTGGCATCCCAGTTTGGACAACACAACCATAATTCAAACTAATTGAAATTGATTGCTTGCCACCCTTGAATTCCCATTCCTTACATGCCATAAGATCATGGAATTTGTCCCATATCTTATTCCACTTGGCATGAGGCATTACCAAATACGTTTTCGGCAATACCCGCAAGGCTTTCGTTAGCTGTTGTTTTGTTTTATTGTTCATTTTTTCTCCAAAAAAAGCTGACTGGGAGATCGTAAGACCATCAACCAGTCAGCTTCGGGCGGGGAACACACCCACAATGTACAGGAAAACTAATCCTCCTCAGTTTGCCCAATGCACACAGACCAATCACCCTCTTCGCTGAGATAACTCCAATCCTCCTCAATCTCAGTCATGATTTCTTCGGTCACTGTCACGCCGTTCTCAATCACAATCTTTTTGACCAACTCGATGCCCTCTTCGATAGTATCAACGGCATTGACTTGCCCAAGCAAATTGTCACGAATCTGTGCAACAAACATGGTTCCCTACTTTCTGAAAAAAACCAACCAAACACAAAATGCCACCAACACTATCGGAATGAATGGTCCAGCTATTGCCACCATTATCATTATGATGACAATGATCGGGATAAGGATGACGACTAATGCTATGCAACAGACAATTACCCCGAGAATACTGAAAATTAGTTTTTCGAGATCGTTCATTTTGCCATCCAAGTCCCGCAAACCCCCGTCACTACGCAGGCATCCCAATCCTTCTCTTCGCCATCTTCACAGGCGGCATCTTCAGGAGCATCGGGATTGTCCATCGTGGCAACAACACGGGCAAGAACCAATCGCTCTGCCAAATCATTGGCTTGTCCGTCGCTCAAATGATCGGGAACCTCAATCGTAATGGTCCCCTCAAACTTCACATTCACATCAATTGTTTTCATGTTATCCCAATGTACAGGAAATCTACCAGAACTTGGAAATGAAATGAGCCGCCACCCAAATGATTGTGCCCCAAACCACCACAAACGTAATGGCAAATAACACAAATCCAGTAATTCCCAACTTGAAAATCCAATTCATTTTCTTTTCTCCAAAAAGGAGTGGGGGGCACGGTACACAAAGCGACTGACCGCTGTAGCCGGATAGCCGAAGCTACTGTACTACTTGGTGACTGGCGATGTCCCATCGTGCCCCCGCACACTTCCCTCAATGTACAGGAAAACTATTTGCCCGCATATCCTCTGGGAATTTCTTCGTCGTCAAATCGAGCTTGCCGCTCTTGCAACTCGTCAATCAACTCCCGCAGTTGAGCAACAACCGGCTTGATATGCTCGTTTTTGGATTTCCCAAATACCTCACACATAATCTCCGCACCCTTCCAATTTGTTTCAAACTCAAATTGGAATTGTGATGCCAGAGATACCTTCGGCTTCTTCAGCCCTTCGATGTAACGAATGGCTGTAAGCAAAGCATGAGACATCTGGGGATTCATCTTCAATGTCGCCCGCTCACCCCCACACAACCTTGTCCGAATGCCAGACAATTGAGCGTCAGGGTAATCGACAAACATCTTGCACAAGGCATTGCATTGCTCCCCAGTCAATGCCACAGATACCACACAATTGAATCGCTCACCCAAATCAATGTTTTCGCTCAAGAGAGGCAACAACACGTCCCCCTCCATCCAGAACATGAATCGTCCGTTAAAATAACGGAGATCGAATTTCTTTTGTTTCTTTTGGACCAGAAAATAAGGTTTGAATTTCATTTAATCCTCGTTTCAAGAATACTTCCCACGATCATCCTCATCTTCAGGATCAAGGAGATCATCGTTGACTACTTCTGCCCCCACCATTGTTGCCCATCCTAGACGAATGTTGGATTCCAATTCATCATCCACCCACTCATTCTCCAGCACAGATGAGAGAAGATGAATTATCTCTTCCTCAAATGCCTTGGGGTCATGATTTTTTAGTTTCGCCGCAGCCACAAGCTGACGGGCTTGTTTGTGTCGTGGTAAGCTGGCATCAATTTGCAGTTTGTTCATCATGCCCTTCCAATGTACAGGAAAACTAATAATCTATCCGTTGAAGCTGCCCATCCCACCAATAGCGTGTTTTCAACTTGCCTGTAATACGATTGGTGATACAAGCCCATCGTTCTCCCACACCAACAACTAACCCCTGAGCCTGTTCCATTGCTTGGGAAAGATTGCCAGCTTTGCCAGAGGCAATACGCTGACCAGCACTAAATGCCTCAACTTTCCAGCGTTTCATGCTACTTCCCTCACTTCTCCAACCACCTGAGAGGCATGCTCACAGTCATGCTCACCAGGAAATTCCAAATCGGGAGCCAATCGGTCGGCTTTATTCTTGGCATCGTGCCGATCCTTAGCTTCAACCGTAATTAACTTGCGGCGATAACCAATGCGAATTACTTCAACATCGAATTTCATACATCCTCCAAAAAGACGGGTATGGCGTCTTCTCTGAGTCGCAACCCAGCTTGTTTCGCTGATTCAACTAAATCTAAATTAAGATACTTCTGCAACAATTGCAGATATATCCCCATGAACAAGGCACCATGATGATTGCTCCGACCATCACAAGTGCTAGTCATGCTGTGAGCTAACTCATGCAGAATTATCCAAGTGTAGGTCTTCTCACCAAACCTGACCGCTATCCTGGTTGCATCTGCTTTTTTTGTTTTCTTTTTGAACATGGGCATTACTTGGGGAGGAAATTCCAATCCCCGCTCTGCCCATATATGATTCACAATGGGTTGAATTGCCTCAAACAAAACTTCCGTTATGTCGTGAGGTGCTACCGCCCATCGCTCCCATGCATACACTCTGTTTTGTTGTGGGTCTTTCATATCAGGTCAATGTACAGGAAAACTAATCCCATTTTCCAGGGGCAAACCCGGCAAATTCACCATCCTTCACAATAATCTGGTCAAGGTTGAGTTGTGAATCGTAGTATTCCAGTCGCCGCCCTTGTGGTAACAACCCCTGCCTCACCAATGTCTCCACCACAAACTCTGCATCATTTGTTACAGATTTATTTTGCGGTTGATTAGTGTCCCGTATCACAAGACACTCATCGGTTGATTCTAAATCCATTATCTCCCACTCGGCGTGCATAATGCCTCCTCAATAATCGCTGTGGCGTCGTCGTTGATTTCCTCCTCCGTCTTCCCCCGAACATCCTGAATAATGAATTCAGGTCCATCTGAAGCAAGGAAGAGAACTTTCCTACTGACAATGCCATTGGAGGTATGAACACAGCATCCAGCAGCAACGGCTCGACCATCGCTACCAAATCCAACAAGCCGGGGAAGTTTTGTAATCATTTCAGCACCCTTTCACTCACCCAATGTACAGGAAAACTACCATGCTACGTCAGGCATACTACTCGTTTCCGTCCAACCTTCCCGTTGTGAATCAGGTGGTACAGGAAATTTAATGACAGGGCAACCTTTACACCAACTAGAATAAATGACAGTGCGACACTCAATTTCTTTGTCTTTTATTCGTGGGAAGGCTTTCTTGGCCATCGCAATCATGCGTTGAAAAGATGGCAGACTGTGATCGTAACAATTGGCAATAATATACGCATTGCCAAATCGTTTTTTGTCCGGCTCTTGTGCAGTGCCAAAGTCTACCTCATGCGTAACAATGTATTTGTTATATGTCATGTTATATCCTAAATGAAAACAACAATGGAGGATTGGATACCTCCCGACTGCAACCGCTGTTAGCTTTAGAATCCCTGGTGCTTGCAGCCACACCTCAGATTGCTTAGCGTACCTCGCCCAGGTGAGGATTGTTGTTATTCCAAATACCCTACCACGTTGCCCGGCAAAGGCCGATTGAGATTCACCTTGTCACCAGCCTCTTGGCCTTTTCTGAAAGCTGAATTGTCGTTGTAACAAGGATTGCGGGCAGCTTTCTTCAATCGAATACCCAATTGATCGAATGCATCCTTCACCTTGTCACGCTTCACCGTAATCAAACTGGTTCCGGTGCTTATGCTCTCGCCCGTGATTTCATCAACTTCCATAATCACAGGGGCCTCTGCCCGCTCCTCAACATGACGGGCTTGCATCATTTCCCGCAGCCTGTGAGATATGCGGTTCGACATCCCCTTCTGAAAACTCACACTCAATTTCTTCCGAGGACATCGAATGTCATAGGAACCCTTGCCCAACTTGTAGGATTCTGAATCCTTGTAGCCAGTAGTGGCCGTATCCATCGCATCCAAAATAATGCCATAGAGATACTTCGCCATTTCAACATCGGTCGAAAGACCAAACAGATGATAGGCTTTCTCCCACCCATACCAAATACGACAATCGCAAAACTCTGCAATCGCCGTCACGCAGAGGTCAATGGGATGCCTTCGCTTCCGGCCCGTGGGAATTACCCCATCCACACACTTGGCTTCACCCAAGAATACTCGGTCCATTGATAGGTTATACACCTTCATCAATTGACCAATCTTGTGAGCCGCCGCCATCGCTTCGGCTTCTGTGCAACCACGATTGACCGTCTTCTGACACAAATCCTGAATGGTCTGAATAACTTTTTGAATTTCCATTATGTTCTCCTTGCCACTCCAATGTACAGGAAAACTAAGTGTCGATGATCCTCTTGACAGCCTTACGCCACAACAGACGGGCATTGTATTCCGCAATGCGTGCCATCAGCTTTTCCGTGCTGGAATCCTGCAATGGAGTAACTTGAATGGTGGCATACGGCTCACCCTTGTTGAGAGAAAAAAGTTCCCTCTTGGCAGCAGTATGAGCCTCCTTGACCACCATCTCCAGCGATTCACAACAATTGACAATATCCAATGCCAATCGAGTGAGTGTCTGTCGCTCGTGGTCGCACAATTCCTGTAGCTCTTGATCTGTGTTCATTTGCACAACCCTTGGAAAAAGACCATCCACTCGTGGAACTTCCCCGGCCACAATAGCATAACACCTATCAGGCCAGTAATAAAGCCATCAAGAACGCACAGCAGGCTTTTCATTGTAATGCTCCATACACCACGAATAAAAATCAGGTAGAGAATTGGCTTCGTAAAAACAAAAATTAGGTGAATTGACGATTGCTTTGATTTCCGCAACCCACCTGTTCTGGATATTTTCCCTATCCTTCTCAAGCCACGCCCACATCGCCATTTCCCGTGAATCGCCCATTATGCCGTCACCGTCTTCCTGCCGTCATACAAAACTACTTGATTGTCGCCAATCGGCTGATCGACAACTTCCAAATCATCGAAACCAATGCCGCCCACCCAAATCAAAACCTTCTCTTGTTTTGCAGCACTTGCCATGAGCGTGCGATAGGATTGACGCATGGACTTGGACAAACCAGCGATAATCTCTTCTTTAGTCGGCATAGTATCTCCCCAATGTACAGGAAAACTAGGACCGCAGAAAATCCGTTACGCTTCGACACCACTTCTCAGCAGACCCAAGACTCTCAAACTCCTCCAAGATACGGAGATATGTCTTGGATTTCCCCGCATACGTCAGTGGTGTAACCCAAAAGGTTCTCACCCCACAGGAAAATCGGGACGGCTGAGTTAAATGTATCTCAATGTTGTTGATTTGTTTTATTTTCATGAGGAAATACCACCAATTCCCTTCCTGCCCCCTCATTGATATTGCGGGCACAGCGTGGACAATAATACTCCCCACTGTCAGAATGCCGACACGCATTCTTTTCAGTTACCATTCTGTCACAAGCTGTGCGTCTGCATTTTATTGGAAACATGATGTCTCAATGTACAGGAAAACTAATGCGAAACCATCGGCTGGCAGTAACCATCAAAAGAAGAGTAAATCAACATCCCAAATGGCTGATACCCCAAACGAATCAATTCTGCCACCTCAGCTTCCAATTCCGCAAGTGTAGTGCCCTTGGCAACTTTATAGTCTTGTATCATAATTGCTCCGACAAAAGCGACCACGCAGCATGTATCCGCTT
Organism: Pseudomonadota bacterium; assembly: GCA_023229365.1. Lineage (NCBI taxonomy): Bacteria > Pseudomonadati > Pseudomonadota > Pseudomonadota bacterium. Next base: position 17,034 of record JALNZK010000090.1, read on the forward strand.
GAATTCAATCGGATCACCGCCATGATCTGGGTGGTGTTGCATTGCCAATTCTCGATACCGCTTGTCCAACTCTGCTCGACTCGGCTTGAAAGTAAATCCCAATACGTCAAAGGGATCATCCTTTTTCAACGTGGCCGATGCTTCCGCATGATTCATCCTCTCATCCCAAGCAGAACGCCACTCGGCACGATTGCCCCGACCCGTACTGGGATCGTAGGTCTTGTATCCGTCCAAAAAACCCTTCTTGGGCTTCTTTATTTTACCAACCATGTAAATGGCCCCCAACTTCTGCCCGCCACTGTAGTGTATTCCTTCCACCAAAAAGGAAACACCCACAGAACAAAACGATATATCCTAATCTTGAAATACTTGTTCCTCATTTCTTCCACTTCTCCGCAAGTCGCTTTTTCGCCTCTTGTGCCGACCGAGCTTCAGCCAATCGTTCCGCCACCGTCTTATTGACTGGCTTCTTGAACAATTCAGCCACCCGTTGTTTCCGTTTCATTTTAACCTCGGATGCTTGACCCGAAGATCAGGCAATGCATTCCCATGAATCTGAGATAAATTTAATCCACATCCCTGGGTCAAATGCTTGCAACAACGTACCCCATGACGGGCTCGACGGTAGCCAGGACAGGAACATCCCCATTGCCCAGTTTTCTTGTTCTGTGCAACAATGTAAATCCGATTACTGGTTTCAGAACGGATTTCAAACCGATTACACCATTGGTCATTGTCGGGCAGCGAAACTGCTCCGTATGGCCGTGTTGCTAATGCTGTTCCCATAATGTCCTCAATGTACAGGAAAACTAAACAAACCCCCACCAACGGGTGTGGCTGAAAAACGCTACATCTTGCAAATGTAACAGAATTCCGCCACACCCATTAGAGGTATTAGTGTTTGTCGAAAACCACATCTCGACCCAATTTCGGCAAGTTCCAACACATGCCGCAATGCTCACAACCACCGGGACACTCTATCGCATCCTTCGGAATTCTATTATCGACACCAACACGAACCAGCCCCCTCCTTTTACTTTCCCCATCCCGTATCCAAGCCACTGGCAGTTTGTTGGGATTATCCATCTTGTATCCCGGCCAAGCCGAAAACAAGATAGTCGCATTTTCCGGGCGAGTATGTTTCCGCAACCATTGATTCGCCCAACCATATCGTTTCGTGAAAATGAGAAACTTAGTATCGGGAAACTCCCCGACGAATTCCATCATCTTGCAGAAAAACGAATAGGATGGACAATCACCCGAAACAAAAAACCGAAACCACCCCACTGTGCGGCTGGCAAACTGCTCCCGCAAATCTGCAAAGAATTCGACAGGATTGCCAGCCAAACGAGTATTGTGGGTCCAAGCCTTGCGAACTGAAGGATACATCAGTTTCTTGGCGTAACATCCCTTGTTTCGACAAGGGGCATCCTTCGCACACGTCACACAAGGCAATAAGGAAAGATTAGGTATCTTTCCCAATTTCGTGTTGCCCGCAATGACCTTGACTCCGCTCTCACTCCATGAATGAAACTTAGGCATGATATTCCTTGGCTTGAGGTTGTTGTTACGCAATCCCAATGTACAGGAATACTACTCTTCCAATTCCGCCATGAATTCCGAATACTCGCATTCGTTCTCCACAGAGAGAACTTTCCCAATCACACGGCCAGTTTTAACCACAATCAATTGTCCACCCTCTTGAATGGTTGTGGCGATCCTGCCGTCCCGCAATCCTCGGTCCAACTTTCCTTCCGTCATCTTGGGGTCCGTAATCAATACGGTTTGTTCTACTGTCCCCGAAACATCGAAAGAAATGCGGAATTCCCGTCCTACTGGTTTCTTCACGTCACACCTCCTGAATTTCTAGGACTATTTCACCACCAAATTTCTTGTGTTGCACTTTCTCAATCAATTCTCTGAATTCAGCCAGTGCAGCCTTTTTGACTTCGTATTTGCCCACATTGTCCACAATAATGGGCGTGAGAAGCTTGACATAATACGATTTCGGACGGGCATTCATCGCATCAGCTACTTTCTGAGCAGCTTGAAATGAAGCAAAGCGTCTCAATCTGCCTTTGGGAGTATCCAAAGTTGCATGAGTTTCATGGTTATGCACAAACCACGTAAACTTGCCGCCCGCTCCAGAAGCCGCTTTCCAACCTATGAATTCACTCATGCTTTTTCCCTCCTGCCCCCGCAATGTACAGGAAAACTATCGTTCCATGATTTTCGACGCAATGTACAGGAAAACTAATTGTAATGTTAATCTAAACAGTTTGGGTAATTTGTATACTTTATAATTCTTCTGGAAACTTGTTTAAAACCCATTTATCATTAATTTAATCATTTTTCCCACCATTACATTAAATATATCATTTAACTGTACATTGAATTTATTTTATTTAATTTTATATCAAGACCCCTCACCAAATCTATTTAATTTAATTTTAAATTAGGGGTCGATCTTGCCCCAATAGGAGTGCATTTAAGACCCAATTAAATTAAATTTAATGCCTGGGATGCCTTAAAAGCAATTCAAATGCGTTACATACACTCGGGACTAAGCCCTGATTTTTAATCATTTTGAACTTTTATGCTCCTCTATGACGTAACCCCTTGGGTCATATAGGTTTACAATATAGAATAATTTATGATTAAAAATGGGCAAGAAACCCACAAGAGGAAGGAGTAATGAGGCAGGAATGGGCAAGAAACCCACAAACTGGAAGAATTAACTAGAGGGTGCGAGGCATTACCAATCCAACATACGGCGGAAGTATTGGTTTTCATTTTCTTTTGGACCAACAGCTTTCGTTGGCTGCTTGGCCTGCTTGGATATTTTGTTATTTAAAGAGAGAGCTAATCCACCATTGGGCAGCAGATGTAATCCTTTGTCTTTAGGATATGTCTTGGCAGGATATGTCTTGGCGTGTTTTTTAGATTTTGTTTTATGTTTATTAATGAATCTTTGGAGGATTTGCTGGGGGTCTTGATAGAATTTCCCCCAGACGAGGAATTCGACTTGTCGTAGATAATACCTAATAGTTCCACTTGTTTCCATAGCTAAACAATCTGCCAATCCTTTGATAACATCTATGAGTTTGTGGGTAGGGAATGGTTTAGCATCGGAACAGAGTGCATAGGGAGAAATGCCTTTGATATTGGGGAAGGGGTGGGCTACGAATATTTTATTAGCACAATTAGCTGGCAGATGGGTGAGATTAGCTTGTTTGGCCCAGAGAAAGAGCCGTATGGCGTTAATAAGTTCAATTTGTAGATCAATCAGGCCATTGTGCCAATTGAGAGGTTTGATTTCTTGAGAGTGTTGATTGAATCCTATTAGGATTGGGTTATCGACATTAGGGATATTTTGTTTCTTTTTCTTAGGTTTTGATTTAGTGACAGGCTGTTGAATAATTTGCTCGAATATATCTCTGATTTTGGGACTGGGGGTATCTTTTTTCATATTTGTCGCCTTTTGTCACATTAGGGCCTATTTATTAACAGGATATATGCGGGTGCGGATACATCCCGTGTGCAGGATGTATCCCGTGTGCAGGATGTATCCCGTGTGCAGGATGTATCC